>JAZOBC010000018.1:0-2767 GCA_045595795.1 Clostridia bacterium
GCTATGTCCCCTGCCATGTGAGCAATCTCAGCTTTGATGGCAACCACCACATGACAGGCCCCGCCCGGCTATCTGTGTTCCAGACATGGTACGCCGAGCACACATGGCATCTGCCGAATAATGGCACCAAAGTCAGCGAGGTGGAGAGGGACTTCTATTATGTGGATGATTTTGAGTTCACATTCTATCCCGTTGACGGAGTATGGCCTCCTCCCAGCAAATACAGCCCCCTGCTCTGTCAGGTCTACGCCTACGGAGAACGAAACATTTCCGCCCAGCCCCTTGTGCTGGAAAAGGGCACGGAGCTCAGCATTCTGGGTACCGATAACAGGGAGTGGCTACTGGTGGCAGACAGATCCGGCAGAGAATACTACCTGCATCTATGCGGCATAAACTCTTATTCCATTGATACCCCTGCCGGTGAAACTATGGGCAATAAGGTGTTTGACGGACTGAATTACGCCGACTGACACGCCGGCGGTATGCCGATATGAATGCGTGAGTATTGATGAAAGGATTGGTATGCTTATGGACAAAAAGACAAAGAAAATAGCCCTCATTCTTGTGCTCGCAGCTATTATCATTGCAGCAGTTTTCGTTATTATTGAAAAGACCGCTTCCTTCGAGCAAAGACTCAAAAAGGAAATGGAATACGAGGAAATATTGCTGAAGCTGGATGAGTACGCCCTTGTGCGTATTGACGAAAACTCTGCTGCCTTTATCTGCAGCCCCGGTGCAAACAAAAATGTGCTTGGGTGGGATAAAGCATTTTCCGTGTATGCGGAATTCGAACTTGGCTCCCACAGCCTTGTGGAGGAATATTACATGTCCAAGAGTCTGGGCCCCTACTTCAATGAGTTCGCGGAATACGCCCGTCGGGAGCACTATGCCTACAGTATATTCAAAGACGTGAAGCGTGGTGTGCCCAAATATAACTTCTATATGGGTATCAGTTCCACGGAGCCGGATTACGGCAGTACCGGCACCGGCACAGAGCAGCTGCAGTATGTGGAGCTGAACGGCCTATACTATTTTATGTTCCAGGAAGACCGTAGCAATTATTATTAAACATAAGAAAAAATCCTCTGCTTGTGCAGAGGATTTTTTCCCAGCCTGTCAAAGAACTTTGCGGCAGAGGAGTTTTTGCATTGTGCGGTATAATCGACCTTTGTTTGCAGATACTAACATCACAATTTTTATGCAGGGACGATTCATAAATGGACCCTGCAAAAATGGGACAAGGAGAACTGGATATATGAAAGCAACAGGCATTGTACGTCGTATTGAGGAATATGGTATAATAGGACAAAAGTTGAAAAAACCGCATAAACACTATGGATTTTGCTGATTTTTGTCGAACTTAATTTACACAAAATATATTATACATAGCAAAAAGCGAGGTGAATTTCACCTCGCTTGATTTATTGAAAATTGTCGGAAATATCAATAAACGTAGAAAGTGCCTCATTAGGAAGATTATCTTCGTTTTCGTATATCTCAGAAGTGTCTACAGTCTTAAGGAGGTAATTTTCTACAAACTCCTGCACACAATAATAGACAGATTCGTCATTGGGATAACCGCAGATAACGATCCGTCCCATGTGGTTAGCTTCTGTGTAGACCCGTTTTACGATTCCTGCAGGAAGCGGGGTGGTTGCCATATAAGCACCCTTTAACCGGTATTTAAGGTGCTCGATCGGAAGTAATTGTTTGCCGCATTGCCCGGCGAAATAAAAAGTAAGAATCACAGTTAGAATTTCAACAACACCCATTATGGAAAACAGAATCCAATCTGTATTGCTGAAAGCATACATTTCCTTACCACCGGTCAAAAGTACCGCAATAAAGATATTAGCAAACATTAAAGCAACGCAGCCAATGACCCAATACAGTTTCTTTTTGCGTGCCGCTTGCACTTTTTCCAGTTTGCGTAGCAAAGTATCGGGTTTCTCTGTTTCAACAGTAAAGATCTGTTGGCGAATGGCAGAGGCTAAAGGCCATGCGTTTTCAACGCCCATAATTATATGACGCTTGCCATTCTTCAACAGGATGGTTAAGGTGTTGACCTGTGCCATTGCAAATGCTATTTCGTCAGTTTTGCAATTCAGCTTTCCGAACCAATGATACTTTGCACGAATAGAATCTTCATCAATGTGGTCAAACGCGCCAAAATTTAATAGCCATAATGGGATTACAACTAAAATAATAAGAATACCAATAATTAAAAACGTGAGTAATTCACTAGGTGCTTTCGGATCAACGATGTTCAAGAATATGTACATTCCTATAAATGTCAAACCACATAAAAACAAAAGAAATAACCAAACATTGAATTTCTTGCGAAGAAACATACCTTCCACAAAATCACCGCCTTTAATTTATTATAGCATTGCGATTTCAAAAAGTAAATCCTGCGGTATAATCTCCGCCCATTTACAGATACTAACAGCGTAATTTGTAAATTAAAGGAGATAGATATATATGAAAGCAACTGGTATCGTCCGTCGGGTGGAGGCTCGTGTTATAATAACACAAAAGGCGCGTAATGCCGCATAAATACTGGGGGTTTCCCCTGTTTTTGTCCAAAAATTTTCGTGAAAATCAGCTATTTTTGACTTAAAATGCGAAGGGAGGGCCGTTTTTCACAGCGCTTACGCAGCTAAAACTAAATATTCAAACTGTCACAGAAAAAGCCGAATGAGCGTTCAAACTCATTCGGCTTTTGTCATACCTTTTTATCTCCATGCAGGATCCACTCGGCATCATA
>JAZOBC010000019.1:0-14694 GCA_045595795.1 Clostridia bacterium
CATATGAGGACCGGTATGGGTATGTGTTGCCGCAATCATAATTGCATCAAAAGGTACGCCTGTTGCTTTTGAAATAGCCATGCGGATGTTATCCATCAGCTTTTTTCTGATACCCAAATGATCAATGCTGATTAGAATAACTCGTTTTTCGTTACACGAAAGGGCAAGGGCATTAATCTCTAAATCGTCTAAAATGGCTTCTGCCCTTCTGATTTTATAGTACCCCCCAACTTCAATTCCCATCGCGGGGTTGATATTCACTCTTCCAAATCCTGCACTTAATTTACTCATAGTTCTTCTCCTTTTCACTCACAAAATCCATCAAGGCCATTTTGAGCACATATACATAAAATCTAATTTTTATTATAGCATCACATAGTGGCGAGAACAACCTGCTTTTCTTTTCAAAAACAATACATTTTTTGCTGTTTTATCATACATTTTTTGCAACCACCAACTGCAATTTTTGTTTGGTATGATAAAAATGGTATTTTTTAATCCAAGGCGCTCTACCCTTGGCAATCATGTATTTTACAGATTGTAGTACTTATCAAACTCCGCAGGATGAGGAATTGCAGCCAGTTGACGGCACTCTTCACGCTTAGAGCTGATGAAGTTCTTCAGCAGTTCTTCTGGGAATACACCGCCGGCCGTCAGATACTCATGGTCAGCCTCCAAAGCATCCAATGCCTGCTCTAACGAAGTAGGTAGGTGCTTGAGCTTCGCTTTTTCCTCATCACTTAAGTGGAACAGATTCATATCGTATGGACCCCAGCCATTTGCATGAGGATCAATCTGATTCTTAATGCCGTCAATACCTGCCATTAAAATAGCCGCATAGCAGAAATAGGGGTTGCAGGTTGCATCGGGATTTCTCAACTCAAATCGACGCAAGCCCGGTTCCTTTGCATAAGCAGGAATACGGATCACAGCGCTGCGGTTTGATGTAGCATAACCAACAGTAACAGGCGCTTCAAAACCGGGAACCAACCGCTTAAAGGAGTTGGTGCTGGGATTGGTGAGTGCACACAGAGAAGCAATGTGCTTTAAAAGACCTCCCATAAAATAGTGTGCTTCTTTGCTCAGGTGTGAATAGCCGTTATCATCAGAGAACACCGGCTGGCCATCTTTTAAGAGCAGGATATGCACATGCATGCCGCTACCTGCTTCACCCATAACCGGCTTCGGCATAAAGGTCGCAGACAGACCGTATTTTCTTGCCGTATTATGAATGATATATTTAATCATCATGGTTGCGTCTGCCATTTTAGACATTTCACCCAGCTCCGGCTCAATTTCAAACTGACCGGCAGCACCCACCTCGGGGTGATGATAGTTCAGCGCAATGCCTGCTTCTTCAATGAGCATACACATTTCGCTACGGGCTTCATAAGAAACGTCAAAGGGCTTTGCAACGTGATAGTTCTTCTGCTTTGCCACAACATTACCGCTACCTTCTACACCGCTGTTCCAGTGAGCCTGCAGAGCATCCACAGACATGCCAATGGCATTGGGGCTTACATCCCAGCCCACCTGGTCAAACAGATAAAATTCAAACTCAGGCAGAATTTTCATAGTATCAGCAATGCCACAATCTCTCATGTATTGTTCAGCAGCCCGCACAATGTTACGGGGATACTGTGCCAAAGGACGGTTTTCCGGATTATCAATAATCATGGCATTACCGGTCATAGACAGTGTAGGAATCTGGCAGAAGGGGTCAATGGCTGCTGTATCGGGGTCGGGAATAAAGACCATGTCGCTCTTCTCAACCACAGCGTAACCATAGTTGGAAGCATCAAAGCCAATACCGTTTTTCATGGTTTTTTCCGAGAAATTTTTCGCTGGAATGGTAACATGGCGATATTGACCGTTAATATCAACCATCTTGAAGTCAACCATTTTGATATCATGCTTTTCTATCATCTTCATGATATCTTGTACCGTTTTTTTCATTGTCATGCGCTCCTTTTATTTTATTAAATCCAAATTCAACTTACAAAAAAATTGTAATCATCAGTCTCGGCTGAGAATCACCATCATCACACCGGACTCAATGCTGATTTCAGCCATATCCGCCGTAAATTCATTACTGACACCATAAGGGTTACCCCAATCCATGGAAGCTCCATTTAGCCCATAGTATAAACCCTTGGTGCAAATGCCTGCTACCGGCACTAACGGAAGCAGGGATAGCTTATAGCCCGAACGTTTAGGAATTTTGACACTGTCTGTGAACATGAGCAGCTCATTGCGTTCATCAATTAACCGAAGAACCACGCCTTTGGAAAGACCCATATAGACTAACGATATAGCCGCTAGGCTATGGTCTAACCGACTGCCCCTGGCCCCGAACAGCAAAACCTCCGTCGCACCTTGTCTGATGGCATAATTGATGCAGGTATGTAAATCCGTTTCGTCCTTTTCAACAGGCAGACGTGTTACGGGAATTTCCGGCGGAACACAATCTGCATCACATGAATCAAAATCACCAATTACCAAATGCGGTGTTATCCCAATGGCCTTGCAATTCAAGTAACCGCTATCAGCGCACACAACAAGGTCACAATGGTCAAAATATCGTTTGTAAAAATTAGGCTCACCAATATCGCCGCCTGCAATCACAATGGCTCTCATGGATTTAGCCTCCAATTAATGTTGAGCTTTAAAATCACGAACAGCCTGCGCGGGATCTTCGCTGCCGAACACAGCACTGCCTGCAACAATAACGTTTGCGCCGGCTTCAACCGGCACATGCAGGTTCGACAGATATACGCCGCCGTCAACCTGAATATCAAAATCAGGTCCCAGTATTTTGCGTGCCTCGCTGATTTTAGAATTCACATCAGGAATATATTTCTGACCACCAAAACCTGCGTAAACACTCATAATGAGCAGCATATCAATTTTATCGAAGTAGGGCATCGCACGGGAAAGATCCGCATCTGGGTTTAAAGCAAGTCCTGCTTTTTTGCCCAAGGACTTAATCTGCGCAAGCGTTGCCTCAATATCACTATCACATTCAACGTGAATGGTGATGATGTCTGCACCTGCTTTAGCAAAGGACTCTACATATTTATGGGGCTCGCTAATCATCAAATGCGCATCAAATACCATGTTGCTTTTTTTGCGAAGAGATTCAATCACAGGCACACCAAAGGAGAGATTCGGCACCAGATGACCATCCATTACATCTAAGTGTAAATAGTCGGCACCGGCTTTTTCGATGTTTTCCACTTCTTCTGCCAGTCTTGAAAAATCTGCCGCCAACAGAGACGGCGCTAACTTAATTGCCATAATGTTTCATAACCTTTCTATGATAAATTTTTTCCTTACAAATTTTATTTCCATACTTTTGCTGTCTTGAGTTCCTGATAGATTGCGCAATAACTTTCATAACGCTCCTGTGTAACCTTGCCTTTCTCCACAGCCTCTTTCACGGCACACCCGGGTTCTGCAATATGAGCACAACCTGCAAACCGACAAGCTTCATCACAAGCCGCCATTTCGGGAAACAGTCGCCAAAGCACATCTACAGCAATGCCTTCTGCCGCATAGGAAGAAAAACCCGGTGTATCAAAAACATAACCCCCAAACGGCAATTCAAACAACTCCGTATGTCGTGTGGTATGTCTGCCCCGTCTGGTCTTATCGCTCACCGAACCGGTTTCTACGGAAAACGCTTCGCTCAAGTGATTTAAAAGCGTAGACTTTCCAACCCCCGAGTTCCCCGCAAACGCTGTAATTTTATCTTTTAAAATAGCTTTTAATTCCGCTAAACCCTGCTCAAATTTTGCACTGGTTGGGATGACGGGATAGCCTGTTGTCTCATAAATCTGCCTTAAATGCTCAGCACGCTCAGGCTCTAAATCTACCTTGTTAATGCAAATAATCGGCTGAACCCCTGCCGCTTCTGCCGTAACCGTCAGTTGGTCGGTAAGAAGCAAGCTGGATTCCGGATTTTTGACCGAAACAGTCACAATCAACTGGTCAATGTTTGCAACCGGTGGACGAATAAACGCATTTTTTCGGGGCAAAATTTCTTCTACACTGCCTTTTTCTGCTGCTTCAGCCGTTCTCTTAACACGCACCAAGTCACCGACCATCGGAATTTCGCCCTCGCGGCGAAACCGTCCTCTGGCGCGACACTCAATTAAACCTTCAGCAGTTTTTACATAGTAAAATCCGCCAATTCCTTTTACAATGGTTCCTGTTAACATAGCACTCCTTATTCGTTTCAGCCGGCATTGGGCGGTCCAATGACGATGTCGGGTGTTGTGGAGGGACGCTGCGAGCCTTCTGATGACGGATTATCTCCTGTCTGCGGTGACTGTGTCGGCTCATTTTCCTCCTCAGGTCCTGCAGAAATTTCTAATTTAACATCGGTTTGTTCGCTCACTTCTTCACCGGCAGTAGGACTTTGGCTTATGACGGTTCCCTCGGGTCGATTGCTATTGCGTTTTACAATAGAACCCCAGGTCAGACCTTCCTCCAATAGCAGAGCCTTAGCCTCCTCCTCTGTCATGCCAAGCAAATAAGGAACTTCTATCTTATCATTTGCCTTACCTGTGCTGATATAGATTGTAACAGAGGTTGAACCGTCAACAGAGGTCCCTGCAGAGGGAATTTGACGAACAACACAGTCTTTTGCGATGGTCTCACTGGCTTCTCCAACAATGGAATAGCGCAGCTTTTTATCCTCCAAAATTTTTTGAGCCTCTGTGTCTTTACGATTAATTAAATCAGGCATGGAGAATTCCTTTAAGCCGGCACTAATCACAACCTTAATGGTAGCATTTTCTTTCACCATATCACCCGCGGCAGGCTTTTGAGAAATAATCTTGCCGGACCCTACCGTATCACTCTGCTCTTCCTTTTCAATTTCAATTTTCAATTCACTATTCACAATCAATTCTCGTGCGTCTTCAAGAGTCATATTCGTAAAATCTGGCAGTTCCAGTTTTTCGCCGCCTTTATTGCCGGTTAAAAAGAACCCCGCAAAAAACAACGCAACAACCAACGCAAGACCGGCAAGTACACCCAACAAAATAGACAGCACGTCTTTTTTCTTGTTCTGTGAATCAGATTTCATTAACTCATCCGGCAACACGGCACCATCTGAAGATTTGACAATCGGTGTCCTTGTGGTATGACCGCTTGCCAGTCCACTATAATCCACTTCATTGCCCGTGTAGACCTTCTTCAGATCAACCAGCATCTGCACAACAGAATCATAGCGCAGTACCTGCTCTTTGCACATAGCACGACGAATGACATTTTCCAGTGACTTCGGCACGGTGGGATTGAGCGCCGTGGGTGCGTCCGGTTCCTTTTCAATGTGCTGCATCGCGATAGAAATGGCAGTATCTCCCTCAAAAGGCAGCTTACCTGTCACCATTTCATACATAACAACACCCAATGAATAAATATCGGTTTTATGGTCCATATAGCCGCCGCGTGCCTGCTCCGGTGAAAAATAATGCACGCTGCCCATGGTGGCATTGCCCGTAGTAATGGTGCTGGAGCTAATGACCTTGGCAATACCAAAATCCGTAATTTTCACTGTTCCCTCGCGGGTAATGATAATATTGTGAGGCTTAATATCCTTGTGGATAATACCTTTTTTGTGTGCGTGGTCAAGTCCTGCACAAATTTGCGCCGCATAATCAACCGCTTCACGCCAAGGAATGACCCCTGTTGCCTCAACATATTGCTTCAGTGTCACACCCTCAACATATTCCATAACAATGTAGTCAAGATCACCATCCTGACCAACATCAAAAATTGACACAACATTCGGGTGAGACAAACTGCCTGCCGACTGCGCCTCAACCTTGAAACGGCTGATAAATTCTTTATCCTCCCGAAATTCAGGACGCAACACCTTAATGGCAACGTAACGATTTAATACCAAACATTTTGCTTTATAAACAATCGCCATACCGCCTTTTCCAACGGTTTCAACGATCTCGTAACGATTTCCGATCAATGTTCCATTCATCATTTTTCTCACAATCCTTTCAGCACATTTCAGATTCTTTGGTTAAAAGCACTGCCGTGATGTTGTCGTAGCCACCCTTTTGGTTTGCTTCAGCAATCAGTTGCTGTGCAACCCGTTCTAAAGAGGCACCACGACTCTCTGACATAAGTGCCGCTAACTCCGAATCTGACAACATATTTGAAAGACCGTCTGAACAAAGTAGCAGCGTATCTTCGACACAAACCGAAAACTCATATATATCAATTTCCACGCCCGGTTCTGTTCCAAGCGCACGGGTGATGACATTTTTTTGCGGATGCGACTGCGCCTCCGCCTCCGTAATCTTCCCGTTATTTAATAATTCCTGAACCAACGAATGATCCGTCGTAATTCTGTGCAGCGAATCGTCCCGCAAAAGATAAACACGCGAATCACCCACATGTGCAACCATTGCATGCTCTTTAAAGAGAAAACACATCGAAAGTGTGGTTCCCATGCCACTATACGTCGGCTCTGCAAGAGCTTTTTCGTAAATAAACTTATTGGCTTGCTTCACCGCTGTAATCAATAAATCTTTTAAATCTGACATGGACATTTCGCCATGAAACTTTTGATTAATCTCTTCGCTGATTTTGCGAATCGCCATGGCACTGGCAACCTCGCCCGCCTGATGACCTCCCATACCGTCTGCCACAATGGCGTATCCGGCATCAAGTTCCTTGCTGTATTCAGATATGTAGTAGCCATCCTCATTCAAAGGACGAGTACGACCCACATCCGTACAGCCTCCACTCAATAGCATGCTATCACCTCAAATTCCTTTGCTTCTTTCTTTCACTTGATGTTTTAGCTGCCCGCAAGCTGCGCTGATATCTGCACCCAACTCACGACGCGTCGTCGCTGAAACACCTTGCCCAAGCAAACTATCTAAAAACTGCTTCACAGTTTCTTTGTTGCTTTTATGAAAACCTTCTCTTGCATCGTTAACAGGAATCACATTCACATGATACTGCAATCCCGAAAATAGTCTCACTAATTCTTTCGCGTGTGCCGGACTGTCATTTTCTCCTTGAATCAAAGCATATTCCAGCGTAATTCGTCTGCCGGTTGCCGCCTGATAGGCGTGCAGGCTTTCCACAAGCTTGCGCAGAGGATATTTTTTATTCACCGGCATCATGGCGCTTCTCTGTTCATCAAACGGAGAATGAACCGAAACAGCCAACGTAATGGGTAACTTTCTCTCCCCTAACAGTATAATTTTATCACATAATCCGCAAGTTGACAAGGTAAAATGTCGATATCCAATGTTAAGTCCGTCTTCATGACCGGCAATCTCCATAAACAATAAAACCTGTTCCAAATTATCAAGCGGTTCTCCCATACCCATCAAAACCACATTGCCAATTCGCACAGATAAATCCCGCTGTGCCACAAGCAACTGTCCTATCATTTCTCCGGCTGTCAAATCCCGGCTTTTGCCACCCACAGCCGACGCACAAAAACGGCAGCCCATGTTACAACCGGCTTGAGTAGAAACACAAATGGTGTGGCCGTGATGATAAGACATAACCACACTTTCGATGACTTCCCCATCGGAGAGACGAAAGGCATACTTGACTGTGCCGTCCATCGACTGTTGTTTGCAGGCAATTTCCGGCAGAGCCATGGTGCATTCTGTTTGCAACCGGCTTCGAAAATTCTTCGAAAGATTTGTCATCTGTTCAAAATCTGTCACGCCGCTATATAACCAGCTAAAAAGCTGTTTTCCGCGAAAGGCTTTTTCGCCCATGGTTTCTGCCAATTCGCAAAGACCCTCGCGGCTCATGCTATATAAATCATATCGCTTAGCCATGTTATCTCCTCTTCAGTCGGGCAATAAAGAAACCATCGCCGCCACCATCTCCAGGATAAATGGTCCCCATACCGGTTTCTAAAATCCTTGCCGCTGGCTCTAAAATAGCAGAATGCGACGGTGCTTCTAACGCAAAGTCACTATTTTCCTGCAAAAAAGCATAAATTTGCTGCTCATTTTCCTCAGGATTGATGGTGCATGTGCTATATACCAGTGTGCCACCCGGCTTTAAATAGCCGGCACAATGCCGCAGAATTTTTTTCTGAATCTCTACCAGTTCGCAAAAATCCGTAATATCGGTTTTATATTTAATATCCGGCCGACGTCTGATGACGCCTAAGCCTGAACAGGGAGCATCGATTAAGATTTTATCTGCCTGACACGGAAATTTAAACTCAGTAGCATCTGCCGTTTGGGTTTCGATGATGGAAAGACTCAAACGTTTGGCTGCAATTGCAACAGACTGCAAACGTTTTTCATATAAATCCAGTGCTAAAATCCGACCTTCATTTTCCATCATTTCTGCCAAGTGAGTGGTTTTGCCACCCGGTGCAGCACAAACATCAAACACAGTTTCTCCGGGCTGCGGTGCTAAAGCAAGAGCGGCAAGCTGTGCACTTTGATCTTGAATGGTAAACAGTCCTTCTTTGTAGGCAGAAAGTTGCTGTACACCGCCACTTTCAAACAAAAGAGCGTAATCAGATAACTTCCCTTTTTGCACGCCAATTCTCTCTGCCTTTAGCTTGGTAGCAAGGGCCTCAGAGGTAATTTTCATTGTATTTGCGCGAACGCATAATGCCGGTGTTTGGTTATTCTCTCTCATCAGCTCTATGGCACGTTCAGTTTCAAACTGTCGGATTAGCCATTGTACCAAAGGAAGCGGGTGAGAATATCGAACAGACAACGTCTCTTCACTGTTTCCCTCCGGTAAGAAAAGCCCCTCTCTGGCCGCCTTTCGCAAAATAGCATTAATAAACCCACGTGAACGGGCAGCATAACGTCCTGCCAGCTTCACAGATTCATTCACTGCCGCGCTTTCCGGCACCTTATCCATATAAAACAACTGATACAAGCCCAAGCGAAGAATGCACAGCACATAGGGTGCAATTTTTTTCAACTTCACAGAAGAATATTGCGCCACCGTACTGTCGAAGGCCAGCTGATATTTTACCGTGCCATAAACCAGCTCCTTAACAAAGGCAGCATCACGGGCAGATAACTTTTCCGCCTCCGTATGCTTTTGAAAGCTGATGTTTAAATACGCACCATTTTTTTCAATATCATATAAAATTGTTAAGGCCAGTTCTCTGGGTTGCATGACACAAACCTCACAACGTTAAAATTCACAACATCTCACAATATATTGTACCATAATTCAACAGTAAATGCAAGATATACAGGTTATTTTGTTAACTTTCTTCCACGAAAATGAAAAAGACCGTGATGCAAAACAAATGGTTTTTTCACAGTCTTTTCGCTTCATTCGAAAAAGGGACAAAATTCTTGAATCAGCGGCCGTATTACAAATGATTTCACATTTTCTTGCAGGCTGATAGCTGCCCAGCACTTCATGTAAAGGGCAATGTGACCACAGGGCGGCAACGCAATAACGCCAAGCTCATCATATGACTTTTTGCTTTCATAATCCTTTTGCTCATAGTCAATCATAAAGACAGGAATCATTTTCTCTTTGGCTTTTTGGCAGAACTGCCGAAAGCGTTCTGACACTGTATTGAGTGTACCGGAATGGTAGGGCCTTAAAATCACAGCCCGGCAATTCTCTAACGAATCGAAATACCTCTGACCCGGACGGCTCTCCACCACCAAAATCTCAGGAAAATCACAAAAAGGGATTTGTCCTAAGCCACCTGTTTGCTCTGATGGAACATAATCAGGATTTTTACAAAATGATTCATCACAAAAACCATAAGGCTGATGATGTAGGCTATGAATTTGTGCCGTTCCCTCAGGATAATCCAACAATCGGGACGCAAGATGAATGCTCGTCACGGTTTCTCCTTGATTCCGATAGCTGACAAACACGCCACGAGCCTCACCACTTCGAATCAACTTCACCGCTGCAATAAAATTAGAAAGTCCGTTGGCACGCCGATCCTCTAAAGGATAATCAGACGAAACCAAAACAACAGGAACAGAACGATTCCCTAATGAATAAGACAGTGCTGCCGCCGTATATGCCAATGTATCGGTACCGTGGGTGATAATAATGCCATCATAAGAGCCGGATAAATGCTCCAGCACGCAGTCGCCCAGTAAATTCAGCTTTTGGGCAGAAAGATATTCACTCAAGGAATAATATGGCATGCATGTCTCAAATACTGTTTCTTTATCACCGGTTGCCTCACGATATTTTTCCAGTAAAACGTAGTTCGTCTCTTGGTCACCGGATATCCAGCCGTTCCTGACAACCGAACCAATAGTTCCACCGGTAAAGATGACAAGAATGTTCACGGCTCCATCATCCTCCTTTTCGTAAACAAAGGCATTGTAAACAAACTTATTATAACATGCACCTACTAAATAATCAAGAAATTTGCTTGTCTTATAGCCGCATAAAAACACCAAAATTTTCTTTTGTGCTTGACTTTGATATTGACTTGCGATATAATAAACGCAATTAGTTCACTTTGTGAACCATTTGGGAGGCTTATGATGAAAAACAATCACCAAGCAGAAGAATTGCTCCGGGCCTGGGTTCTGCTAACAGGCACCATTAAAAATTGTCGCATCACAAAAGGGCTTGTGTATAACGAAGCCATTATTATGTTGTTACTATACAGCCGTTACCAGCAAGACGGCATTGGCATCATATCTTTAAAAGAAATTACAACCGAAACCAAAATGCTGAAATCCTTGGTGAACCGAACAATAAAGTCCCTCGAGAAAAAGGGAATGCTTTGTCATTGTACTGCAGAGGGCGATAAGCGAAAGAGCTATGTTCGCTGCGTGGAAGAACAGCTGCCCGTCTTTTTAAAAGTGCATAATGGTTCCCTGACCATTGCACAAAACATTATTGATTTAATCGGCACAGAAGATGCCGAGGCTTTCATTCGCATTGCAAAAAAAATTAACGACTCCGGCTACGAACTGTGATGCAGAAAGGAGAACTTTATGAAGATCGTTAAAAAAATATATTGCCGCGTTTTTCAAAAAATATTCAAACTTGCAATCCCCTTTTTGCCATATCGAACACCGGAAATTCTTTACTCCGTGCAGGATGTTCCCCTATTACTGGCAAAAAGGAAACACCAACGTCTTTTGATGGTGACAGATGAAACCATTCACCGTTTAGGACTTGCCGATTCATTAAAACAGACTTTGACACAAAACGGCATTGTCTTTTTTGAATATCATGAAATTCTGCCAAACCCAACAGTTTTGCAGGTTGAAAGTGCACTGACTCTCTACAAAAACAATCAATGCACAGCCATTATCGGTTTTGGTGGCGGTTCGGCCATCGACTGTGCTAAAGCAGTCGGGGCCCGAGTAGCAAGACCAAACAAAAACTTAAACAAAATGCGGGGCATTTTAAAAATTTTGCGCCGGCCGCCTTTCACCATTGCCGTTCCCACCACTGCTGGCACCGGTAGCGAAACCACCGTAACTACTGTGATTACCGATACGCAAACTGGAAACAAGCAACCAATCAGCGACCTGGTGCTGATTCCCGATGCTTGTGTACTCGACGCCGAAATCACAAAAACACTGCCGCCCTCCGTAACAGCAACCACGGGCATGGATGCGCTGACTCACGCTATTGAAGCCTACATCGGTGGTTCTACCGTTAAATCTACCCGTCAAGATGCACTAGAAGCCGTAAGCTTAATCAGTAAGCATCTGCTGACTGCCTATCAAGACGGCAATAATCTGTCTGCCCGTTCTGCTATGCTCATGGCCTCCCATTTGGCAGGCAGAGCCTTTTCTAAATCTTATGTAGGCTATTGCCACGCTGTGGCACATTCTCTCGGTGGCAAATATGGTATTCCTCACGGACTCGCCAACGCCGTTTTATTGCCCTATGTGTTAACTGCCTACGGCAACACAATTGGCAAAAAAGCCAAGGATTTGGTTCTTGCCATGGACATTACAGAACCCACAGTCAGTGAGGTGGAGGCATGCCGCGTCTTAATTGATTACATAAAAGAAATGAATCAGACCATGGATATTTCCACAAAACTCAAAGGCATAAAAAATGAAGACATCGCCGAACTTGCAGCTCATGCCGACAAAGAAGCAAATCCCTTATATCCCGTGCCTGTGCTCATGGATGCCAAGGCATTGGAACAATTTTACTATGATGTAATGGAGGCATAACATGACACAGGAGCAAATTACTAAAATTGTCAAAAAACAAAAGGAATATTTCGCAAGCCATGCTACTCTGCCGCTGATCGTTAGAGCAGAAGCACTTAAAAAACTTCGCAAGACCTTGCAAAACAACGAAGATAAAATTGCCGAAGCGATCCGGCTTGATTTAGGAAAATCCCCCTTTGAAAGCTATATGTGCGAAACCGGACTGGTGATTAGCGAAATTGGCTATATGTTAAAGCACATGAAGCAATTTGCTAAAGATAAACGG
Organism: Clostridia bacterium; assembly: GCA_045595795.1. Classification (GTDB taxonomy): domain Bacteria; phylum Bacillota; class Clostridia; order UBA1381; family UBA9506; genus UMGS755. The sequence continues at coordinate 12,433 of JAZOBC010000019.1, forward strand.
GTGAGAACGCCTCTTGCTCAGTTCGCTTCCAAAAGCTATGTGAAAACCTCGCCCTATGGCGTTGTGCTGATTATGAGCCCATGGAACTATCCTCTGCTCCTAACCCTAGGCCCACTGGTTAACGCCATTGCTGCCGGCAACACCGCCGTTTTAAAGCCCAGTGCCTATTCTCCCAACACCTCAAAAATCATCAAAGAGATTGTTCAGACTGTGTTTCGCCCGGAATATGTTGCCGTTATTGAAGGCGGCAGAGATGAAAATACCTTTTTATTGGACGAAGCCTTTGACTACATTTTCTTTACCGGCGGCAAAACCGTGGGAAAGCTTGTGATGAAAAAAGCAGCCGAGCATTTAACGCCTATCACCCTGGAATTAGGCGGCAAAAGTCCCTGCATTGTAGATCAAACAGCCAATCTTCACCTTGCCGCTAAGCGCATTGTGTTTGGCAAATTTTTAAATGTAGGTCAAACTTGCGTAGCACCGGATTATGTTCTTTGCGACGCCACAATCAAGCAGGATTTGATTGCACATATAAAGAAAGAGATTGTTGTACAATTTGGTAATAACCCTCTTGATAATCCCGCCTATGGCAAGCTGATTAACCAAAAACATTTTGACAAGGTTCTATCACTCATTCCCCAAGACAAAGTGGTGTTCGGCGGCAGAACAAATCCGCAAACGCTACAGATTGAGCCGACCATAACAGATGATGTCAGTCTTTCCGACGCCATTATGCAAGAGGAAATTTTTGGCCCTATTCTGCCCATTATCACATATGAAAATTCGGAGGAAATGAACAACATCCTCGCACAAAATCCCCATCCGTTGGCTTTTTATCTGTTCTCCTCCTGCCAAAAGCAGATTCGTAAAATCATGTCACAAAACAGTTTCGGCGGCGGTTGTGTCAACGATACAATTATTCATTTGGCTACCAGCCACATGGGTTTTGGCGGTGTGGGAGAAAGTGGCATGGGCTCATACCACGGCAAGTGCGGATTTGATACCTTTTCCCATAAAAAAAGCATCGTGGATAAAAAAACCTGGTTGGATTTGCCTATGCGATATCAACCCTATAAAAAGCGGAATGACAAGTTAATTCACATGTTCTTACGATGAAAATTTCTTCTATTTTCTCAAAATGCAACACTGTATATTTTGTCGAAAATTCTGAAACACTAACCATAACACCCGAAAACTGTTAAATGACTTTTGAACTTTATAAAGGATGTAAAAGGATGTTGTTATGATTAAAATACTCGTAGATTCCGCCTCTGATTGCGCTCTTGACCAAGAATGTATTCACGGCATAGTACCGGTAACCATTACGATTGGCAACCGGGAATATACCGATGGCGTTGATTTAAACAGCAATCTGTTTTACGAATTGCTCACAAGCACAAAAGAGTTTCCCAAAACCGCACAACCAACGCCTCAGGCCTTTTTAGATTATTTCGCACAGGCAAAAGAAAAGGGGGACGAAGTGATTTATTTTTCCCTATCCTCTGCCTTAAGCGGTACCTATCAAAGTGCTTTGCTTGCAAAAAACATGGTAGAATATGAAAAAATTTATTTAGTCGACAGCCTCACCGCCACCCATGCCATCAGCATTTTGGCGCGCCATGCGACGAAGCTTGCTGCCAAAGGGCTTTCTGCCGAGGAAATCGTCCGCCGGTGCAACGCACTAAAATCCAAAATCAAGCTGCTGGCGGGGGTTGACACACTGGAATATCTTTACCGGGGTGGCAGACTCAGCCGCACCTCAGCTGCCATCGGAGAGCTGGCAAACATCAAACCCATCATCACAGTGACGCAGGAAGGCACCGTCAGTGCCATTGGCAAATCCTTGGGTCGTGCTGGTGCTATGCAGTTCATACTCAGGCAGCTGAAATCAACGACCCTCGACCCTGAGTTTCCCCTTTGTTCTCTCTATACCTACGGAACCGAGAATTGTGAGCAGCTCGAAAACACCCTGACGGCAAAAGGCTATATGGTCTCTGATCGCCTGCAAGTGGGTGCTTCCATTGGCGCACATGTAGGCCCCGAGGTATACGGCATCTTATTTGTAACCAAATAGGGCTGTAGCAAAATGCTCTATTTTGCCGCCACCTCGAAAAACGTACTAGTCATAACCACCGGCCGTGCCGGTGGCTTGCACTACCCCCTTAGGGCAATATGCTGGCCGAGCCTATAGGCTCGTCGAAAGGTCTGCCAACCGCAACCATTTCACCAGCTTGCCCCTAAAGGGGCTTTTTTATTTGCTTC
>JAZOBC010000020.1:0-9212 GCA_045595795.1 Clostridia bacterium
AAAAGTTTGTATCTCAAATCCTCTAAAAAGAGAACTTAAAATCTCCCAGCCAGTCTATACTGACTTCTTAATTTTTCTGTTACCAGAATTACTCAAATGAATTATTTAGAGCCTGCTCTGTTTAATTTTCAAGGTTCGGTGCGCTATCTCAGCGCGGAATTACATTATAGCATCTAAAAAACCATTTGTCAACACTTTTTTAAAACTTTTTTTAATTTTTTTTGAAAAAATTTTTAGCTGCCTCTAAAAACACTTGAAAAACAGAAAATTCACAATTTATCTATTTATATTTTTTTATATTTATGTTATAATAAACGCAATGTTACTTTTATTTATGTAAAAACTCTTTCATAATTTGATCATGTCAGGAGGCTCGCTTTGTTCGGTTACATAAAAATTGATAAGGATGAGCTGAAAGTTAAAGAATATAATTTATTTAAAGCCTATTATTGTGGTGTTTGCCGTGTACTGAAAAGTCAGTATCGTTTCCCTGCTCATTATTTTCTTAGTTATGACGTGACGTTTCTTTCCATACTGCTGACCTCCATTCAGGATGGCGAAACCGAATGCAGACCCATCCGCTGTATGGCAAACCCATTGATTAAACGTCCGGCAGTAAAAGAAAATGAAGCGCTGCTTTATGTTGCCGCGGTGAATGTTCTGCTTGGTTGGTTTAAATTAAAGGATGATTGGCAAGATAATCGTTCCTTTCGTTCTTTAATCTTAATGCCCTTCATGGTTGGAAAACGGAACAAGGCAAAAAAGGAATATCCTAAATTATACGAAGACATCCGCTCTTCTTTGCAAAAGCTTTCTGATTTAGAAAAGCAAAACTGCCCGGAGCCGGATGCGGTTGCCGCCACATTTGGTGAATTGATGGCGAAAATCTTTGATGCTCCTCTTGTGGGTAATACCAATAAGCAAAGAATCTTATCCCATGCCGGATTTTTATTGGGACGTTTGATTTATTTGTTAGATGCCTGGAGCGATCGGGAGGAAGACCAAAAGAAAAACGCTTATAACCCATTTTTACTTGCCAATGCATTTAGTAAAGAGGAATTCCTTCTTTCTATAGATTACACTTTGAGTGAACTGTCAAATACTTTAACATTGCTTGAACCCACCCGACATCAGGCAATCATCGAAAATATCATATATTTAGGTTTAAAAAAAACAGTCGATTCTGTTTTTGAAGATAAGAATCTCCGCGACAGCGGTGTAAAGGAGAAACACCATGAAAGACCCCTATGAGATTTTAGGCGTGAATAAGGACGCTACGCCGGACGAAATTAAAAAAGCATATCGTAAACTTGCAAAAAAATATCACCCTGATAACTATGTTAATAATCCTCTTGCTGATTTGGCAGCCGAAAAATTCAAGGAAATCAATGAGGCCTATGAACAGCTTTCCGGTGGCAGCAATGGTGGAGGCGGTTATCAGCAAAGCCATCAAAGCAACAATAGTTCAGGAGAGTTTGCACAAGTTCGCAATCTAATTAACATGAACCGCATTGATGAGGCCGAGCAAATTTTAGACAGGCTATCCAACCGCACCGCGGAGTGGTTTTTCTTGAAGGGCTCTGTTTTTATGCGCCGCGGTTGGTATAGCCAAGGACTGAACTTTATCCGCCAGGCTGTTAACATGGAGCCGCACAACATGGAATACCGTTCTACACTCAACCAATATATGTCGCAAAGTCAGCAATACCGTAATGTTGGCACCCCTGCCGGCAGTCCCTCTGCCTGCGATTGTTGTCAGGGTTTGATTTGCGCCGATTGTTGTTGTGAATGCATGGGCGGCGACTTAATCAACTGCTGTTAAAATCGGAGGAACGAAACATGGCAAAACGAGTGACATTTTCCGCGATGGCAATGGCACTGACCGTCATCTGTCTTTATGCTGCTTCCACGCTGTCAACAGGAAGACTGGCAGCCTTAGGGCTTTCTTCTCTGTTCTGCGGCGTTTGTGTCAGTTGCTATGGTGTTCGCTACGGTGCTGCACAATACGTTGGCGCTTCCGTTTTATCGCTATTACTCATTCCAAACAGATTGTTTGTTTTGATTTATATTTTGTTTGCAGGCTATTATCCCATCATAAAACTCTATATTGAAAAGCTCAATAAGCTCTGGGCTGAGTGGATTTTGAAGATTTTATTTTTCAACCTCGCCATAACAGTTTTATATTTGGTTGTAAAAGTATTTTTTCTGCCAATGCTGACCTCAGCACTTGCCCTCGTCGTTTTAAATTATCTGGCGTTGGTTATTATTGCATTAGAAGTTATTTTTATTATATACGACTGGATACTCAGCTATATGATTGGATATTATCATCAATTTTTAAGGAGAATTACACATGAATAAGCGTTTTATTACAAACATCGCCACACTACTCATCGGCGCTGTATTGTTCAGCGGTTGTCAAGCAGAGATATCGAAAGAACCGGAAGCTACCCTGGCTCCCGGTCTCACCAAAACAGAAGGGCGTATTGTATCGGAAAACATTGTAGAAGGAATCGTTACGAAACTAACCGACAAGACCATATTCATAACTGTTGAAGGCGTGAAGTGGGAATTTTCTTTGAGCGAAGAGGCCAAATTTATTGTGCAAAAGCTTGAGGAACATGGCAACCCCGTTGCAAATGGTTCTTACGTTATGGTTCACTACGAAAAAAACGAAAACGGAGAGCGTATTGCAAAAAATATCAGCCACGTTATCGTGAACTAATCATTGCACAATGCAGCTGCCAACCGCGGCTGCATTTGCATATTCGCATTCGCCCATTTTGGGACAGAAAGGCATGATGCTTGTATGAAATTATTAACTGCTAAGCAAATGACAGAACTGGAGCGGGTTGCCATTTTACAATACGGCATTGACGGCTTGTTGCTCATGGAAAATGCCGCACGAAGCTTTTGCGACACTTTGGAAGAAAACTTGTGGTGCGTTAGCGGAAAAACAGTGGCAATTTTCTGCGGCAAGGGCAACAACGGCGGTGACGGTTTTGCCATTGGACGCCACTTACATAATCGTGGTGCATCAGTTACATTTTTTGTCGGCTGCATACCAGACAAGCCGGATGCCAAGAAAAATTATGATATCATCATGCGTATGGGGCTGCCTGTTTTAGCTATGGAAGACGTCAAAAATTCACATTATGACCTTGTCATTGACGCATTGTTTGGTACGGGATTTCATGGCACGCCCAAGGCTGAGGCAGCGACATGGATAAACACCATGAACGATGCGGGTAACACCATCGCTTCTGTGGATATTCCCAGTGGTGCAGACGCCTCTACGGGTGCTGTGACAGGAGCCTGCGTGAAGGCAACCCTGACCGTTACCTTTGCAACAGCCAAACCCGGTCACTATCTCTACCCTGCCAAGGAATTTTGCGGAAAGGTGTTTGTAACGGATATTTCCATTCCTCGGCAAGTTTGCGACGACTTTGAAGCAAACTTTTTTACGTTGGATGCAGAACTGGCAAACGTCTTACCGAAGCGAACAGAAAATTCACATAAAGGTTCATATGGGAAAGCCTTAATTTACGCCGGCAGCACAGGCATGACCGGCGCCTGCATTATGGCTGCAACTGCTACGCTAAAAAGCGGTGTCGGCATGGTAACCGCCGCAATCCCGGAAACCATCCAAAATACTGTGTCTGCCAGATTTACCGAAATTATGACAATGCCGCTTCCCTGCTCAAACACCGAACTGACAGAGGATGCCGGTAAAATGATACTCGAAAAATTAAAAACGCAAGACGTGCTTTTAGCCGGCTGCGGTATTGGCATAACAAACACCGCGAAAAAGACCTTACTCGACATAGTGAGTGTCTGTCAAAAGCCCATGGTTATCGATGCCGATGGTATAAATGCGCTCTCAGGGCATATACATGTAATACAAAACAAAGCCATCCCACCGGTATTAACGCCACATCCGCTCGAATTTTCACGTATCAGTGGCCTTTCGGTGGAATATATCTTAGAAAACCGCCTGCAAGTAGCGCGTGAGTTTTCCTACACCCATCAGGTCGTTCTGGTGCTCAAAGGGGCTGACACAATCGTGGCACACCCCAACGGAAATATTTATATCTGCCCGCAAAGCAACTCTGGTCTGGCTAAAGCTGGCAGCGGCGATGTGCTTGCCGGTGTGATTACCGCCCTGTTGGCACAAGGCGCATCCCCGAGTGATGCAGCAAACTTGGGCGTTTACCTTCACAGCCGCGCCGGTATGCTTGCACGAGAGAAAAACGGTGCTTATGGCATGAGCGCAAGCGATGTGATTCAGGCTCTTTCCCACGTAATGACAGAATTAGCAGAGTGGTAACAGAATCAACCAAAAGGAGTGGTTTTTTTGTGTAAGTCTCCGTGCAAGCTCCTTGCATGCATACTTACACTAACGATAATCCTTTCCGGCTGTAGCCGGTTGCAACCAATCTCAGACGGAGAGGCAGATGTTTTAAAACAGCTTCACAAAAAATACAGTCAAATGAAGTCTTATTCTGCGACAGTACGTGTTACTGTGAAAAGCAATAAATCGGAAAATATTTACATCATGGAACAAAAAGTCTTAGAGCCTAATCAGGCTTTAGTCACCGTAACAGAACCTGATGCTTTGGCAGGACTTACAACGGTTTTTTCGGGTGACAAAGCATCCACCTCTGCTTTCCATGATGAAGCATCACTGACCGTACCAAATAAGCAGGTGTATCAGGATATTTTTGTGAATCACTTTTTTGCAATGTATTATCGTTCGGAAGAAACGGCCGTTTCTGTCAATGCATCATCGGATAAAGCAGGAACCATTCTCTTGGAAACAGTTTCAATTCCCGATGATTCAAAGCGGTATAAACTCACCATGTGTTGTGATGTGAAAACATTAGAGCCAAAAACCATTACGGTTTATGACGCAGGTGGCAACATTCGCATAATTGCAGAATTTTCAAATTTTTGTTATAATCCCTCTTTTTCTTCTGATATTTTTATGATACAATAAACAAAGGAATTGTTTTGAGAAAGGATGCATAGCACATGTACTGCACGAAAGATTTAGCAATGCGTACTTGGGCGGAGATTAATTTAAACGCTCTGGAGCATAATATAAAACAAATCAAGGGATTACTCTGTCCAACAACAAAAGTGTTGGCGGTTGTCAAATCCAATGCTTATGGTCATGGTGCTGTGACTTGCGCCCATGCATTACTGGATGCCGGAGCTGACTACTTAGCTGTTGCAACAGTAGAGGAAGCCGTGGAACTTCGCCATGCTGACATCGCAGCACCGATTCTGATTTTGGGCTACATCCCCTGGCAGCAGGCAGAACTACTGATTTCATATAACCTGACCGCAACCGTTTATTCTGTAAGTTTTGCAAAAGCATTATCAGAAGCCGCCACAGCGCAAAACAAGTCCTGCCGCATTCATATTAAAGTGAATACCGGCATGGAACGTTTGGGCTTTGAGCCGGATGAACTCGACAAGATACAGTCTGTTTGCCAAATGTCCGGACTTAATGTAGAAGGAATTTTTTCGCATCTCGCCTGTGCTGATGAGGAGGATTCTTCCGGCGTTCATTTACAATATGATAAATTTATAAAAATAATTGATGCGTTAAAAGAGCTGGGGATTTCCATACCGCTGAAGCACATTTTAAACAGTGCCGGTATTATTGATTTTCCTGAATATCAGCTTGATATGGTACGTCCCGGCATTATTCTCTACGGCTATTATCCTTCTTCATTCATTCACACCGAGCGACTAACGCTTTTACCGGTTTTAACGTTAAAGTCAAAAATTATTCACCTCCACACCGCCAAAGCCGGGGCAAAGGTCAGCTACGGCTGGACCTACACCACACAAAAAGATACATTGATTGCCACCGTACCCATTGGCTATGCTGACGGTTACAGCCGTCATCTTTCCGGTGCAGCTTACATGTTGATAAACGGAAAAAAAGCACCCATCTTAGGTAGAATTTGTATGGATCAATGTATGATTGATGCATCTTCTGTCAATACTACAAATGTCGGCGACGAAGTTATCATCATTGGAAAGCAAGGGGAGGAAGAAATCACAGCAGATACATTAGCCCGGCTGAGCCATACCATTCCGTATGAAATATTGTGTGCGATCGGAAGAAGAGTGCCACGTTTGTATATGAAGGACGGTGGCATTGTGGGTGTACTTAACGAATTTGACTGAGACAAGGCTGGCAAAAATTGTGCCTTGACGCAGGATATCAAATTTTATATAATAAAATGTGTAATACAACCCGACATTGCACAGTATTTTATGACGATTGGGGGCAATCATTTTGTCGCAGCTGAAAAAAGTTCTGATAACCGTTCCCGAACCGCTCTTAGAGGAGGTCGACCTCATCTGCAGCAGCGAAAAGTCAAACCGAAGTGAATTTGTCCGTGAGGCAATGAAGTGTTACCTGGCTGAAAAGCGGAAAATGGCTCTTCGGGAGCAAATGAAGCGCGGTTATCAGGAAATGGCTGACATCAACCTGGAGATTTCTGACACGTATTTTGATCTGGAAAATGAACAGTTTGCCAGATACGAGGAAAAATTGGCGGAGTGTGAATCGTGTGGTTGTTAAAAGAGGAGATATATTTTACGCAGATTTAAGTCCTGTGGTTGGTTCAGAGCAAGGCGGCGTTCGCCCGGTGCTGATTGTGCAAAACGATGTGGGCAACAAATTCAGTCCTACGGTCATCATTGCGGCAATCACATCGCAAATTAACAAGGCAAAGCTGCCGACGCATTTGGAAATTACGGCAGATGACTATGGTCTTTCAAAAGACTCTGTGATTCTGCTGGAACAAATTCGAACCATCGACAAACGAAGACTGCGTGAGCGAATCGGCAGGCTGGATGACGACTTAATGGCAAAAGTAGGCGAAGCCTTAACCATTAGTCTCGGGCTGATTGAGCTATAAATGTGTGATACTTAGAGGTTAGCTGGAGCGACATAAACTGCACAGCCTGTGATGCTTTTTGATTAAACAAAAAAATAAAAGCTGCGGTAAATATTTTACCGCAGCTTTTATTATAAATACTTATGAAAGCGCAGGTGGTTTTTCCAAGTGAATCGCCTGCTCCATCTGATGCCAGGGCACAATATAGCTGCTGCCGCGGGCGACAAATACAGAATCTGCCGGATGGGCAATGTCCCGCTCCTTTTCATAGCCGATGCGGCTAATTACATCGTCTGCATTATGGCACGGCTGGTAACCCGCTACGCGAAAGTTAACTCCGGCTGTGCCGCTGCTTGCTGATGCAAGTTCCGTAGGGTAACCCATAGCAGTTGCCACCGGCACCCTGCCAGTCAGGCGCACGCAAGCGGAGAGCTGCTCCGGAGGATTCGTCACGCCATACATGCGTTGCATATCAGCAATCACCTTGCCGCATAGGGATTGGGGCACGATGATTTCAAACTCATAAACAGGCTCCAGCAAGACAGATTGTGCCGAGAATAACCCCTGCCTTATAGCGCGATAAGTCGCTTCACGAAAATCACCGCCGGTGGTGTGCTCATCATAGGCTTTGCCGTTTATCAGCGTGATGACAACATCGGTGATCGGTGCACCCACCAAAGCTCCTAAATGCTTGGTCTCAAATACATGGGTTTTAATTAGGTGCTGATACTGTTTTTCCAAACTGTCAACAGAAAGAGCGCTTTGAAATGCCACACCGCTGCCTCGCTCACCGGGAGATAACTTTAAATGCACTTCTGCATAATGCCTTAGGGGTTCAAAGTGCCCAAAGCCATAAACCGGTGCCGCAATGGTCTCTCGGTACATAATTTTGCAGTCTCCAAAGGTTACATTCATATGAAAACGTCGGGCAAGCTCATCTGCTAAAATTTCCTGCTGAATTGTGCCCATAATCTGAACCTGCAAATCCTTGAGTTCTTCATTCCAGTCCACTGACAAGGTTGGCTCTTCATCTTCTAAAATCCGTAAAGCACTTAGGGCATCCCGGGAGGAAATATTAGAATCATAATACACTGCACACTGCATAGCCGGTATAAAAACCGGCTTTTCTTCGGTCTGCTCAGCGCCAATCATGCTGCCGGCAGCTACCCTTGAAAGGCCGCAAACAGCACAAATATCTCCAGCAGATGCTCGTTGCACTTGCCGATATTTGCCCCCTGTATAGAGTCTGATTTCATTAATTTTTTCGACCTTATCACCAAGAGTCAGCCTATCCTTCACCGCCAGTGTTCCAGATAAAACCTTTAAAAAGCAAACACGACTGCCATCTTCTGTGTGTCGCACCTTGAAAACGCAAGCGGAAAACGTTCCCGAGGAGTCGTAGGCAGTTTGTGTCAATCGGTCCATGGCAGATAGAAAAAAATCAATGCCTTGATCTGCCAGCGCGCTACCATAAAAGCAGGGAAACAGCTTACGCTGTCGCACCAAGCCAACTACCAGCTCAGAAAAACGTAAATCTGTGGGATGTTCAGTATAGGACTCTAACAATGCATCATCATAAAGTGCCAAATCCTCAGAAACATCTTTCGTAAAGTCCAAACAGTCGCCAAAAACCTGATTCAGTTCTGCCAGGCATCTGTTTTTATCAGCCGTCTCCATATCCGATTTGTTAATAAAAATTAAGACCGGCTTATGATGCTTTTCAAGCACATTCCATAGGGTTTTGGTATGGGACTGAACGCCATCTGTGGCCGAAATCACTAAGATGGCATAGTCAATCACAGAAAGGGCACGCTCTGCCTGAGGTGAAAAATCTGTATGCCCCGGCGTATCTACAAGGTAATAAGTTGTATCGTTATAAACAAAGTCTGCAACATCAGAAAAAACAGTAATCCCCCGCTGACGTTCTGTTTCACCATGGTCCAAAGTGGTATTACGGTCATCCACACGGCCTACTTTACGAATCACATTCGTTTTAAACAACAATCGCTCCGACAACGTGGTTTTTCCGGCGTCAACATGGGCAAAAATACCAATGGTTTTTTTCATGCGAGGTCCTCCTTTCATCAGTTTGAGACATTTTTAATATGTTTAACAAAAGAACCAATATACTTTTTAGATTTTTCTTATTTCCAATCCTTATTTACTATACCATAAATGAAAGCATATGTAAATACAAGCTTTTCAAATGTAAAGCTTTCCTTAACGCGCCGTAGGCACACTTCATTGCCAAATGCAACTTCATTAGCGTTAGCAACTTAATGTTCCTGAAAG
>JAZOBC010000021.1:0-39608 GCA_045595795.1 Clostridia bacterium
CCTCAAGGGGAAGGCTTTCCGGCAAATGACTGATACTATTTCAAAATGTCACCTAAACAATTCGCTTTGTTATAAATTTTAAGCTGATAATTATTCATCGGTTAACCTCCATTGAACCACGCGACTATCGCGTGGTTTTCGGAATACAAAAATGCGGTGATGCAAATGCATCTCCGCTTTTAAAATGATATTTACGGAAGAACAATCACCTGTTCAACATATGCTTTTTCATCGCTCATTGCAACAGATGTAAAGGGCTGACCTGTGGAGACGTCTAAGAAGATGCGCATGCCCTGCGAAACAACTGTGTCGACGCCCGGTGCGTCTGCTTTTACGTTAAAGAGGTCGGCAACGGTTTTTGTGTCGCTGACAGAAAGAATATCACAAGCAACACGCATTGTATATCCAACAGAGTTTTGGCATACCAAAGAAGGATAATAGGTCAGGCGAACTTCGGCACCTGATTTAGTTTTAACAGAATTTTTAAGATGATACAGAACGCTTGTGAAGAGTGAGTCATATTCGCGAGCAAAGTTATAAATTTCAATCGGTGTTTTTACTTCATCAACAAAGGAAGTTGAGTAAACAATAGCGGGAATGCCCAACAGTTTTACACGATAGTTACCGTAGGCAGCCGGTGTAAAGAGCAGTGAATGGTTCTGTTTTACATAGTTCAGCTTGCTTGTTTCAACGATTGTGTCTGTTTCGGTACCGATAAGCGCATCATACTGCAGGCAAAGTGTAGCAAACTGCTGCATGGTGATGGGGGCATTTAAATCCTCCTTCAAAGAAATGATGCCGTTATCTTTTGCAAATGTCAGGCAAACGTTCATCATGTCAGACATTTTGCCTTTTAATGCATCGGTGGTGTCACCATATAACAAACCGCTATGAGATTTTACAATCATCTGATAGGAAAGAGCTGCAACGGTATCGCCAAAGGTTGCGGTTTTATCAGCAACAGCGGCTGTGGGATCTTCTTTCTGGAGACAATCCCAAATGATGGTAACATCTTTTGCATATTCGTGCTCAAACTTAGGTGCAATGTTAAATTTGTGATAGGTCAGAACGGTTTCTTCTAAACCAATTCTTAAAACTGCGCGGGACATTTCGCCGTTTGTCATAGTATCTCCGGGAACGTAGGGTGCATCATCAAACAAGTTCAAACCGGTATACACATTCTTGACGATATCCTTGTTCACAATATCCATAAAAGTATCGGAAGCACTTGCAGCGCTGCGAGCGCGAACAATCAAGGTTGCTGCTTCAGCACGGGTTAATGTGTCATCCAAACGCAGGTTGATGCCGTCACCGTCACCGCGGATTAAACCGGTAGAATATACCCATGCAACCGCTTCGGGGCATCTCTTATACTGTGATGTGATGATGGAAGGAATGAATGCACTCTCTTTTTTGCCGCCACGATTCCATAAAAGCTCTGCAACGAGACCACGGGTGATGGGAATGTCGGGCTGGAAGAGATTGCTTCCGTCATCGGGGAAATCGGCATTCATAACGTATGTATAAGCCCAGTGCTGCGGTGCAACGTCAGCATATGCCATAGGGCGGGTTACAGAGCCTAACCCCAGCATTTTAACAAATTCAGCGCGGGTTACGGTTCCGTTAGGACGGAATGAACCGTCACCGTAGCCGGAAACAGTTCCGTCGTTCACCAGCGTCTGCACGTTTGTGTATGCCCAGTGGCTTGCATCAATATCATTAAAATCCATGGCAAAAGCACATAAGGCAGAGGCTGAAAGGGTCACAAGAACAACCAAAATTAAAGCCAAACCTTTTTTCATTTGTTAACCTCCTAAAATGGTTAATTTATTTTATGATTTCATTGTAACATAATATTTAATTTTTCGCAATAGAGAAATATGGAATATTTAAAAAATAGACTTGTAATTTCTTGTTATTTATAGTAAAATAATAAAGAAGCTATATGAAAAAGGAAGGGTATATAGATGAGGATAAAAGAAGGATTTGTGCTGAAAACGATTGCAGGCAGCACGGTTGCTGTTCCTGTGGGTGAAAATCTTGTGAATCTTCAGTTGATGCTGACGTTGAATGAAAGTGGAGCGTTTCTTTGGAACCTGCTTGAAAAGTCATGCGCGGAGGAAGATTTGGTAACGGCTATGACAAGTGAATATATGGTAGATGCTGAAACCGCGCGTCAGGATGTTGGAGAATTTATAAAAATTCTGAAGGAGAACCATATTTTAGATGAAGCCTGAAGTGAGTCAGGAGCAGGTTCCTGTTGAATTGCTTTTGCCTTTTTTACAGGAAATGCTCAAAGATGGGAAAACGATTAAAATGACAGTAACGGGCAACAGCATGATGCCACTTTTGCGTGATCGAAAGGATAGTGTGCATCTTGCAAGTCCTGAGTCCCTGAAAAAATATGATATTGTGTTATATACCAACCAACGTGGTGAGGTCATTCTTCACAGAATTGTTAAAAAAACCAAAGCAGGTTACATGATTGTTGGCGACAATCAGATTGGTCTTGACGGACCGATTGATGATCCACAGATAACCGCTAAGGTTGTTGGATTTGACCGTGACGGAAAATATTTTTCCTGCCGCCTCTGGTGGTGTCGTTTTTATGCCTTTATCTGGGCGCGTGTCAGACCGTTTCGTCGTCAATTACTGCCTATTTTATATGCAGGCGGAAAAATTATGAAGCGCATTGTGATGGGAGAAGCAAAATGAAGTGGTTGATCAGTAAATCGAAATTCATCTTGCCGGGCGTTTTGTTGCTGAGTGTAACAGGTATTTTTACGTCTTTGATGGGTGTTTTTTTTGCGCTTCTTTCTAAACGTGTGTTAGATGTTGCAACAGGTCAACAACCGGGCAATTTGCTTCATGAAGGTGTTGTTTTATTCGGTTTTTTGCTGTTGCAGCTTGTTTTGGAAGTTTTGTTTTCTATCGAGAGAGTCCATGTTGTGGGCCGATTTAATGTCCGTTTTAAGGCGGGCTTGTTTCAGACTATCTTGCAAAAGGATTATATGCATATCACGGAATATCACACCGGCGAGCTGATGAATCGCATTGGCAGTGATGTTGGTGTTGTGGCAACGGGTCTCACACAGATGCTGCCACAGCTGGTATATTATCTTACGAAAATTATTTCATGTTTTTTAGCATTATATATTTTAGATTCTCATTTTGCAGTTTTATGCTTGGCTTTAGGGCCACTAATTTTTTTATCTGCTTTTGTTTATCGAAAAAAAATGAAGAATTTGCACAAAAGCTGCCAAGCGGCGGACGGAACAGCAAAGTCATATATGCAGGAAACGCTGAAAAACATGCTGGTTGTAAAATCTTTTGGTTGCGGCATTTCAGCGGCCAGTCAGGCAAAAAAACTGTTGCAAGATTTGTTTAAGTTAAATATCAAACGCAATCGACTCAGTATTTTGGCGAATGTGTTTTTCTATATAGGGCTGACGGCAGGCTATTATTTTGCCCTTGCCTGGGGTGCCTATAAAATAGCCAATGGCGTGATGACATTTGGTACGCTAACAGCACTTTTGCAGCTTGTTGACCAGATTCAAACGCCGTTTCAGGGTTTGTCGGCACTGCTTCCGCAATATTATGCCATGGTTGCTTCCGGTGAACGTTTGATGGAAATAGAAAAGTTGCCGGATGATCACATAGGCAGCAAGACTCTGTGGAAGCAAGAGCCTTGGTCAGAAATTTTGTTATCTAATGTGAGTTTTGCATATCGCGAGGATCCTGTGCTCTCTGAAACCGATTTTTCTGTTAAACCGGGAGAATTCGTTGTGATTACCGGTACATCAGGAACCGGTAAAAGTACACTTTTGAAGCTGATGTTGGGTATATTAAAACCATCATTAGGAGATGCGTATTTAATCTTGCCGGATGGCAGCCGAAGGAATTTATTTGAAGAAACAAAGCAGTTGTTTTCTTATGTACCTCAGGGGAATCTGATTGTTTCAGGCAGTATTCGGGACAACATATTGTTTTTTAAACATGATATTCCTGATGAAGATGTGATTCGTGCGGCCAAGGATGCACAGATTTGGGAGTTTATCGAGACTCTGCCGGAAGGACTTGATACAGAACTTGGTGAAAGTGGTCTCGGCCTTTCAGAAGGGCAGATTCAGCGCCTGGCTGTGGCGCGAGCAATTTTGCACGACGCACCTGTTATGCTTTTAGATGAGGCAACCTCGGCTTTGGATGAAAAAACAGAGCTTGCTATTTTAAAGGCACTGAAAGAACGAAAAGACAAGACTTGTATTCTTGTTTCACATAAGCAAGCAGCTCTTTCTGTGTGCGACAAGGCCTATCATTTTGAAAACGGAAGTCTGAAAGCACCATTGTAAGAAAAATTAAAAAAATATAAAAAAGTTGTGGACATTTTGTATATTGTATGTTATAATATACGTTAAGTAATATATGAAAGTTATTTTACCTTTAAATCGGTACAGAGATGCTGATAAGGTGCTTACATCAGATAAAATATTATTTATGCGTCTATTTGTATGCCCTTATTGCGTCTTGTGATAAGGGCATTTTTATATGTCTATTTCAAAAGGAGGCAGTCTGATGGAACAGAAACGTTCACTGATTATGGATGAAGCCGCAATGCAACGTGCGATTACCCGTATTGCCTTTGAAATTATTGAAAAAAACAAAGGCATTGACAATTTGGCACTGATCGGCGTACATCGCCGCGGCGTTTTAATGGCAAATCGTCTGAAAAAGAAGCTGGAGGAACTTGAAGGTCAAGAAGTGCCAATGGGCATTTTAGACATCACCTTTTACCGTGATGATTTAAGCGAACGAGCTGATATGCCAGTTTTGAACGGCACCAGCATCGACTTTATGGTTTATGATAAAAAGATTGTGATGGTGGATGACGTTTTGTTCACCGGTCGTACTGCCCGCGCTGCTATGGAAGCGGTGATGGAGTTGGGTCGCGCACAGAAGATTGAATTAGCTGTTATGGTGGACAGAGGTCATAGAGAACTGCCGATTCGTGCTGATTATGTTGGTAAAAACATTCCGACTTCACGAAATGAACTTGTACATGTATGTTTTGAAGAATTAGACGGATGCAACGAGGTTTCTTTGGAAAAGGCCTCGGAGCCGACTGCGTAAAGTAAGATTGAGGGGGTCAAAGCAATGAAACTTTCCGGTAAAGATTTATTGGGAATGAAAGAACTGTCAGCAGAAGAAATTCGTTATATTTTATATCAGGCAGAAATCATGAAGAATATTCTGACGCAGAATGTGAAAAAGACGCCGCATCTGCAGGGGAAAACGGTGGTCACACTGTTCTATGAAAACAGCACACGTACCAGAATGTCTTTTGAACTGGCGTCAAAATATATGAGCGCTAACGCAGCGAACATTACGGCTTCCGGCTCCAGTGTTCAGAAGGGTGAAAGCTTGATTGATACCGCCAAGACTATTGATGTGATGGGAACAGATGTAGTTGTCATCAGACATCAAATGTCCGGAGCGCCTCATCTCATTGCAAAACACACAAACGCGGCGGTTGTCAATGCGGGAGACGGCATGAATGAGCATCCCACACAGGCGCTACTTGACCTTTTAACGATGAAAGAAAGAAAGGGCAGAATTGAGGGACTTAAGGTTGCCATCATTGGTGACGTGGCGCATAGCCGTGTGGCACGCTCAAATATTTATGCTCTTAATAAGCTGGGTGCTGAGGTGGCATTGGGCGCACCGGCAACGCTCATGCCCAGAGATATCAGCCAGTTAGATGTGGCGGTTTATGAAGATGTAGAAAAGGCAATCAAAGGTGCTGATGTTGTGATGTGCCTCAGATTGCAGAAAGAGCGTCAGCAGAGTGGCTTGCTTCCCAGCATGCGTGAATATTCCAAGTTCTTTGGCTTGAACGAAAAACGGCTGCGTCTGGCCAAAGAAGATGCAATTGTTATGCATCCCGGTCCGGTGAACCGTGGTATTGAGCTTAGCACTGAGGTTATGGACCTTGACAGAGCTGTGATTAATGAGCAGGTAACAAACGGTGTGGCTGTTCGTATGGCAGTTCTGAACATTCTTGCGAAAAGGAGCTGAAGTCATGAAATTATTGATTACAGGCGGTAGAGTGGTTGATCCGGCAAGCGGTATTGACGCAGTGCTGGATATATATATTGAAGATGGTATTGTTAAGCAGATTGGTGATGGTCTGAAAGCCTCTATGTCCGGCGGTGACGTCACTGTGATTGATGCGACAGATAAAATTGTTGCACCGGGTCTTGTGGACATGCACTGTCATTTGCGTGAGCCGGGTCAGGAATATAAAGAAGATATTGAAAGCGGCACACGTTCAGCAGCGCAGGGCGGTTTTACATCTGTTGCCTGCATGCCTAACACATCACCGGTGTTAGATAATGCACCCATGATTGAATATGTCAAAAATAAGGCAAAGGCCGTAGGTAGCGTGCATGTATATCCCATTGGTGCTGTCAGCCAAGGCTTAAAAGGTGAACTTTTGGCAGAAATTGGCGACATGAAGCTCTCCGGTGCGGTTGCTATCTCCGATGACGGACGTCCTGTGGCAAATCCTCAGTTAATGCGACATGCTATGGAATATGCTGACATGTTTGGTATGTTGGTCATTTCCCATTGTGAAGACATGAATTTGGTAGCAGGCGGCTCTATGAACGAAGGTGTTGTTTCAACACGTTTGGGTCTCAAGGGTATTCCCAATGCGGCAGAGGATGTGCAAATTGCCAGAGATATCATTTTAGCAAGAGAAACCGGCAAACGGATTCACATTGCTCATGTCAGTACGGCAGGCGGTGTGGAAATGATTCGCCAGGCAAAAAAAGCAGGCATTGCCGTGACGGCAGAAACCTGTCCGCATTATTTTTCCTTAACAGAAGAAGCGGTTGAAGGATTTAACACCAATGCAAAGATGAATCCGCCGCTTAGAACTCAGCAGGATGTGGATGCCATTATTGCCGGTTTGGCAGATGGTACCATTGATGCGATTGCCACAGACCATGCACCTCACCATGTTGATGAAAAGAACGTGGAGTTTGGTGTTGCATTAAACGGTATTGTGGGCTTTGAAACGGCGCTGGCTTTAGGCATTACCTATCTTGTGAAGCCGAAGCACTTAACATTAGAACAGCTGCTGAAGAAAATGACCTGCAATCCTGCAGAGATTTTGAGTATCCCTGCCGGTCAGCTTGCAGAAGGACAAGCAGCAGATGTTGTCATTTTCTCCATGGATGAAGCCTATCAGGTAGATGCCGGCAGCTTTGCTTCTAAGTCAAAGAATACACCTTATGACGGTTTTGAGGTTTATGGCAGAGTAGACTGTACCATTGTTGACGGCAACGTTGTGTATCAACGATAATATTATGAGAGAGGTGCCTTATGTCTATTGATGTTTTAATTCGTAAAATTCAAGAGAAAAAGAATCCGACGGTTGCAGGTTTAGACCCCCGTTGGGAGTATATTCCCGAAGGAATCCGCGAAGATGCAATGAGTCGTTTTGGAAAAACCAATCAGGCTGTTGGTGCGGCATTAGCCGCGTTTAATAAAGGTTTAATTGATGGACTGTGCGACATTGTTCCCGCAGTGAAGCCCCAGTCTGCATATTATGAAATGTATGGTCTTTCCGGTCTTCAGGCACTGGCCGAAACCATTTCCTATGCGCGCGAAAAGGGCATGTATGTGATTTTAGACGGTAAGCGAAATGATATTGGTAAAACCGCAGAGGCTTATGCCGGTGCTTATCTGGGACATGTACAGGCAGGTGAAATTGAGGTTTGCAATGAGCTGGAAAGCGAAGGCCTCACAGTAAACGGTTATTTGGGCACTGATGGTATTTTGCCCTTTGTAAATGCTTGTAAAGATTTTGGCAAAATCATTTTTGTGTTGGTTAAAACCTCCAATCCTTCTTCCGGAGAATTACAGGACTTAACAGTTGATGGCGAAACCATTTCTCAAAAGATGGCTGCCATGGTCAATCGTTGGGGTGAAGGTTTAGAGGGTCAGTTTGGATATGGTCCTGTGGGCGCTGTGGTAGGCGCGACTTATCCCAAGCAGCTTAAAGAATTGCGTGCCCTGATGCCGAAATCCTACATCTTAGTTCCCGGTTATGGTGCACAGGGTGGTGGTGCACAGGATGTAGCCGGTGCATTTGATGCTAACGGATTAGGAGCTATTATTAATTCCTCCCGCGGTATTATGTGTGCTTGGCAGAAGGGTGATTATAAGCCCGAGGAATTTGCTAAGGCTGCGCGTGATGAAGCCATCCGTATGCGTGATGACATTATGCAGTATATATAAATTCATACTTTAGATAGAGAATAGAAAGGAAGTTAAGCCATGAAAAAAGCGTTTTTAGCACTGGCTGACGGCACAGTTTTTGAAGGCTATAGCTTAGGTGCTACCGGAAAAACTGTTGGTGAAATTGTTTTTACTACCGGCATGACCGGATATTTAGAAGCAATTACAGACCCGTCCTTTGCCGGTCAGATTGTGACCATGACCTATCCAATTATCGGTAACTACGGCGTGAATCGTGATGATTGTCAGTCAAACCGCGCTCAGGTTAAAGGATTAATCATGAAAGAGGCAGCAACGGTTCCCAATAACTTTCGTTCAAAAGAAACGTTGGAGTCTTACTTAATCAGTGAAAATGTCATTGCCATTACCGGTATTGATACACGAGCACTTACGAAAATCATTCGAACTCAAGGCGCGATGAACGGTATGATTATAACGGGCGAAAATTTCTGCTTTGAAGATTATGAAGCGGAAATTAAAGCATATCGTGTTGGCTCACAGGTAGACGGTGTGACTTGTCAGGCGCCTTACAGTGTTGGTGAGGGTTCCCTTCATGTGGCGGTTATGGATTATGGCTTAAAAAGAACCTTGCTTGAATCTTTTACCGGCCGTGGCGTGAAAGCAACAGTTTTTCCTGCCAATACATCGGCAGAAACGGTTTTGGCAGAGAATCCCGATGGCATAGTGTTATCAGATGGTCCTGGTGATCCCGTGGCTTGCTTAGATCAAACAGAGACAGTTAAGGCATTAATGAACTCAGGTAAGCCTGTGTTTGGTGTAGGATTGGGACATCAACTGGCTGCACTTGCTATGGGCGGTCAGACCGAAAAACTGAAGTTTGGTCATCGCGGCGCCAATCAGCCTGTTAAAGACTTAAAAACAGATCAAACCTTTGTGACTGTTCAGAATCATGGTTATGCCGTTATAGAAGGCAGTCTGGATGCTGATGTTGCAATTGTCAGCCATATAAACGTCAATGACGGCAGCGTGGAAGGCATTCGTTATCAGTCAGTGCCTGCCATTACGGTGCAGTTTGATCCAGAATCCAAGCCCGGTTCAAAACGTGAAGGATATATATTAGAAGAATTTGTTGCTATGATGGGAGGAAAAAACAATGCCTAAACGCGAAGATGTGAAAAAGGTTTTGGTCATCGGTTCCGGTCCGATTGTCATCGGTCAGGCGGCAGAATTTGACTATGCCGGTACGCAGGCATGTCGTGCGCTTACCGAAGAAGGCGTTGAGGTTGTTTTGATCAACTCCAATCCTGCAACCATTATGACAGATAAAATGATGGCCGATAAAATTTATATTGAACCGCTCGTTGCCGATTCTGTGAAAAAGGTCATTGAAATTGAACGGCCGGACAGCATTTTGCCGACGTTGGGCGGTCAGACAGGTCTGAATCTGGCTATGGAACTGGCAGAAGAAGGCTATCTTGACAAAATGAATGTGAAGCTTTTGGGAACGGCAACCTCTGCGATTAAAATGGCAGAAGACCGCCAGGCTTTTAAAGATACTATGGAATCCATCGGCGAGCCTTGCATTGCTTCTAAGGTGGTTAACACCTATGAAGATGCACTGGATTTTGCTAAGGAAATCGGTTTTCCTGTTATCGTTCGTCCGGCTTATACCTTGGGTGGCACCGGCGGCGGTATTGCATACACAGAAGAAGATTTGGCCGAGATTGCACCGAATGGCTTGCGTCTTTCCCGTGTACATCAGGTTTTGATTGAAAAATGTATTTCCGGTTGGAAAGAAATTGAGTTTGAGGTGATTCGTGACGGTAAGGGTAATGCTATTACGGTTTGCTCCATGGAAAACCTTGACCCCGTGGGTGTTCATACCGGTGACTCTGTGGTTATTGCACCGGCACAGACGCTTAGCGAACGTGAATATAGCATGCTGAGAAATGCATCTTTGAACATCATTCACGCGTTGGGTATTGAAGGTGGCTGTAACTGTCAGTTTGCTCTGCATCCTGAGAGTTTTGAATATGCTGTTATTGAGGTTAACCCCAGAGTATCCCGTTCTTCAGCGCTGGCTTCAAAAGCAACGGGTTATCCTATTGCCAAGGTTACTTCTAAAATTGCGTTAGGTTATGGTTTAGACGAAATCGTGAATGCGGTAACAGGCAAAACCTGTGCTTGCTTTGAGCCCACCATTGACTATTGCGTTATTAAATTCCCCAAATGGCCGTTTGATAAATTTGTAAAGGCAAAGCGTACCTTGGGCACGCAGATGAAGGCAACCGGTGAGGTTATGGCGATTTCGGACAACATCGAAGGTGCTTTGATGAAGGCGGTTCGCTGCTTAGAGCTCAATGTTATGTCCTTTGAACTTAAGAAATTAAAGGCTTTGTCTAAGAAGGATATTGTAAAACGTCTGTCAAGAATTGACGACGAGCGTTTCTTTGTGATTTGTGAAGCTTTCCGCCGCGATGTGGATATTCACGAAATTCAACAAATTACAACCATTGATTTGTTCTTCTTAAACAAGTTGAAAAATCTGGTTGATATGGAAAGACGCCTGCAGGAAGAAGCCTTAGAACCTGAACTTTTAAAAGAAGCAAAACGCATGGGCTTTACCGATAAGCTGATTGCATCCTTATGTGGTAAGTCTGAGATTGCTGTCAGAGCGATGCGTGAACTTCACAGTATTTTCCCGGCTTATAAAATGGTTGATACCTGTGCGGCTGAGTTTGAGGCTGTAACGCCATACTATTATTCCACCTATGATGAATATACCGAAACGTTTTCTTCCACCAAGAAAAAGGTTGTTGTTATTGGCTCCGGCCCCATTCGAATCGGTCAGGGTATTGAGTTTGACTATTGCTCTGTACATTCTGTTTGGGCGCTGCGCGAGGCGGGCTATGAAACCATTATCATCAATAACAATCCCGAAACTGTTTCTACTGACTTTGATACGGCGGACAAGCTTTATTTTGAGCCGCTGACAGCAGAGGACGTAGGCAACATTTTAGAGATTGAAAAGCCTGATGGCGTGTTGGTTCAGTTCGGTGGTCAAACGGCCATTAAGCTGACACAGGCATTAAAAGAAATGGGCGTTAAAATCTTAGGCACCAAGGCTGAAGATGTCGATGCAGCTGAAGACAGAGAACGGTTTGACGAAATTCTGGAAGAATGTAATATCAGAAGACCGGAAGGTCGCACCGTCTTCACTCATGAAGAAGCCTTAGAAGCAGCCAACGAGCTGGGATACCCTGTTTTGGTTCGTCCTTCTTATGTATTAGGCGGTCAGGGCATGGAAATTGCCTATAACGACCAGGATGTTAAGGAATTCATGGACATCATCACCATGATTAAGCAGGAGCATCCGATTCTCATTGACAAATATATGATGGGCAAAGAAATTGAAGTGGATGCCATCTGTGACGGAACTGATATTTTAATTCCCGGTATCATGGAGCACTTAGAGCGTGCCGGTGTTCACTCCGGTGACTCAATTTCTGTGTATCCGGCACCCACCATCACCCAAAAAATTAAGGATGATTTGGTTGAATATACCAAGCGCCTTGCTAATGCTTTGCATGTTGTGGGCCTTGTAAACATTCAGTTTGTTCTGCATGAGGGGGAAATTTATGTCATCGAAGTGAATCCCCGTTCCTCCAGAACTGTGCCTTACATCAGTAAGGTTACCAATGTTCCCATGGTCGACCTGGCAACTCGCTGCGTTTTAGGCGAAAAGCTCAAGGATATGGGTTGTGGAACCGGCTTGCACCCGGAAGGGGAGTATGTGGCAATTAAGGTGCCGGTGTTCTCCTTTGAAAAGCTTCATGATGTTGATACGTCCTTAGGACCTGAAATGAAATCAACCGGCGAAGTGCTGGGTATCAGCAAAGATTTTTCGGAAGCACTTTACAAGGGCTTGTTGGGCGCAGGATTTAAGATGAGCGAAAGAGGTAACATCTTAATCACGGTTCGCGATACGGATAAGCCGGAAATGTTAGATCTTGCAAAGGGCTTCCATGAGCTTGGTTATCACATTTACTCCACAAGCGGAACCGCTGAGTTCTTAATGAAAAACAATGTACCTGCCACAACGGTTTCTAAAATTGGCGAGGGTTCACCGGATATTTTAGACCTGTTGCAGGAAGGTCGATTCAATATGGTGATTAACACCGCTACAAAGGGACGTCGTCCTGACCGTGACGGATTTAAAATCAGAAGAAAGAGCGTTGAACTGTCAGTTCCTTGCTTAACCAGTTTGGATACGGCAAAGGCATTCTTAGCCAGTGTGCAGAGCACCCAGAACAAAACAGACCTGAGCATGGTGAATCTGCGGGATGTTTAATTCGAATCTTTTTACAATCAAAAGCCACACAGAATTCTGTGTGGCTTTTACCATGTTACACATTGCGTTTTGAAAAGGTTTGACAGTGTTTATATTTTGTGATACAATACAAGACTGTGATTATTTTGAAAAACATTAGAAAAATGCTTTGGAGGCGCCAACATTGAAGGAAATCAGAAACATTGCAATTATTGCACACGTTGACCATGGTAAAACAACTCTGGTGGATGTGATGCTGAAAAATAGCGGTATATATCGTGAGAATGAACAAGTAACAGAGCGTGTTATGGATTCAAACGACTTAGAGCGTGAACGTGGCATCACCATTTTATCTAAAAACACCTCTGTCATGTATAAAAATATTAAGATTAACATTATCGACACCCCGGGTCATGCGGATTTCGGCGGCGAGGTAGAGCGCGTACTGGGAATGGTGGATGGTGTGCTTCTTTTGGTTGATGCCTTTGAAGGACCCATGCCTCAGACGCGGTTTGTTTTGAAAAAAGCTCTTTCTCTTGATCTTAAGCCGATTGTTGTTGTCAATAAAATTGATCGTCCGCAGGCGCGTCCGACTGAAGTGGTTGATGAAATTTTTAATTTGTTTATTGACTTGGGCGCAAGCGATGAGCAGGCAGATTTCCCCATTATCTATACCTCTGCCAGAGAAGGCGTCAGCGGTTTGGAGCCCTATGAAATGCAGCAGGGTTTAGAGCCATTGTTTGACACCATTGTCAGTCATGTGCCGGCACCTGCATGCGAAACTGAAAAGCCCCTCAGAATGCTTGTTTCCAATATTGACTATGATGAATATGTGGGACGAATTGCCGTGGGCAAAATTGACCGCGGCAGTGTAAAAACCGGTCAAGCAGTCACAATCTGTCGTGCTGACGGCAGCAAGCAAAACGCAAAATGCGGACGCCTTTATAGCTTCGATGGCTTAAAGAGAATTGAAACGGCAGAAGCCTTTGCCGGTGATGTTGTACTCATTGCAGGGTTGGGTGATATAGGCATTGGTGAAACCCTGTGTGACCCTGCCTGCATAGAGCCTTTGCCTGTGATTACCGTTGATGAACCCACTATTTCGATGAACTTTTTAGTGAATAACAGTCCGTTTGCCGGTAACGAGGGGGAATATGTCACCAGCCGTCATTTGCGTGACAGACTCTTTCGTGAGCTTGATACCAACGTGAGCCTCAAGGTGGAAGAAACCGATAGTGCCGATTGCTTTAAGGTTTCCGGCAGAGGAGAACTTCATCTTTCTATTTTAATTGAAACTATGCGTCGTCAGGGCTATGAATTTCAGGTATCGAGACCTGAGGTTATTTTAAAGAAAAAAGGCGATGCTGTTTTAGAGCCGGTGGAGCTTTTATATATTGATTTGCCGGAGGAATATGCTGGTACAGTGATTGAAAAAATAGGCAAACGTCGCGGTGAAATGCTGAACATGCAACCCACGGATAATGGCTATACCCGTCTTGAATTTCGCGTGCCGTCTCGCGGCTTAATCGGCTATCGCAGTGAGTTTTTAACCGATACCCGGGGTAACGGCGTGATGAATACGGTATTAGACGGCTACATCCCCTTCTGTGGCGAAATTGAAAGCCGCAGCCGCGGTTCTATGATTGCGTGGGAAACCGGCGACAGCGTGGCATATGGTCTCTTTAATGCCCAGGAGCGGGGTCGCTTGTTCATTGGTGCCGGCATTAAGGTCTATGAGGGCATGATTGTGGGCGAGAATGCAAAGGCTGAGGATATTACTGTTAACGTCTGCAAAAAGAAGCATGTGACTAACATGCGTGCCTCCGGCAGCGATGAGGCATTGCGTTTAACACCGCCGGACAATTTAAGTCTTGAACAATGTTTGGAATTTATTTCAGATGATGAATTGGTTGAAATTACGCCGGAAAACATTCGTCTGCGTAAAAAACTGTTAACCAAAACGGAGCGCGACAAGGCGGCAAACAGAAATAAAAAATAAAATGACATGATAGCGAAAGAAGCTGTGATATTTCATATATCACAGCTTCTTATCTGTTTTTTTAGTGGAAAAATTTGACGAAATCAGAGTTTTTTTATTTTTTTTGTTTGAAAAAGAAAAAAAGGGGTATATATACAACATAAACTGCATTTATTTTATTAAACAAGCAGCAGAGGAGGGAACTATATGGATTTGCGAGCCTATACGCACCGGCTTGAGGAGCAATCCTTGTCGGAGTTTGCCGTGCGTTCTTGTGATACCAAGGGTAGGCAGAAGCCTCTTTCTCTCTGCGATGTGCGAACAGAGTTTCAGCGTGACCGTGATAGAATTATTCATGCAAAATCCTTTCGACGCCTGATGCATAAAACGCAGGTTTTTTTGGCTCCTGAGGGAGATCACTATAGAACCCGGTTGACGCATACCTTAGAGGTAACGCAGATAGCCAGAACCATTGCAAGAGCCTTGCGCTTAAACGAAGACCTGACAGAAGCGATTGCATTGGGTCACGATTTGGGACATACACCGTTTGGCCATTCGGGAGAGGCGGTTTTAGACCAAATTTGCAGTGAGGGCTTTCGCCATTATGAGCAAAGTCTGCGCGTTGTGGATGTGTTAGAAGGTGGTGTTGGTTTAAACCTGACTTTTGAAGTGCGAGACGGCATTGTGAATCATGCCGGCGACAACGAGGCGCAAACATTGGAAGGACAGATTATTAAGCTGGCTGACCGAATTGCCTATATCAATCATGATATTGATGATGCGGTTCGAGGTGGGGTAATTGCAGCTGAATCAATACCCAAGCCTTGCAGAGAATTGTTAGGTGACAGTCACGGTGATCGCATTCATAACATGATTATTGATGTTGTGCACAGTAGTGTCGAAAAACCGAGAGTTACTATGTCTGACGAAATGTATGGCGCTATGATGGAACTGAGGGACTTTATGTTTCAAAATGTCTATACCAATTCCATTGCAAAGGCAGAGGAAGAAAAAGCGAAAAATATTCTGGCAACTCTGTTTGAAACCTTCTTGAATCAGCCTGCTATCTTGCAGGAAACCGGTCTTGCATCTAAGACCTTTTCCGGCGAGCGAGATGTGTGTGACTATATTGCCGGTATGACGGATAATTATGCCATTTATATCTTTAAAAGTCTGTTTCTGCCGCAAGGTTGGCAGATTAAATAGAAGTTTTACATAAAATGTCAATTTGTGGTTATTCTATGTGTAGCAATCATTTTTAAAAAAGAAAGAGGATTTCTTCTTTTTTCGTCGAATAGTATGATGGCTTAAATTTTTAACAGGAGAGGAACGGAAGTGGCACGTTATACGCAAAATTCAATTAATGAAGTCAGTCGGCGTACAAATTTGCCGGAGCTTGTTTCTTCATACGTGCATTTAAAGCGTAACGGGACAAGCCATGTTGGTCTTTGCCCGTTTCACAAGGAAAAGACGCCTTCCTTTCATGTTGATGAGGACAAGCAACTCTTTTATTGCTTTGGTTGTGGTGCCGGTGGCAATGCCTTTGACTTTGTGATGCGTGCCGAGAATCTTGACTTTGTGGATGCACTGCGTTTTTTGGCACAGCGAGCCGGTGTGACCTTAGAAGAGGAACAGACAAAAGGCAGCAGCAGACAAGAAGAAGCGGCAGAGCTTCGGAAACGGATTTTGGAAATGAACCGTTTGGCAGCACGGCATTTTTATGATAATTTAAATCATGAAAGTGCACAGGTTGCGCTGTCTTATATGAAAAAGCGTGGGTTAGACCGTCAGACAGCCGTCAAGTTTGGCATCGGTTTTGCGCCGGATAGTTGGTCAGACCTTTTAGATTTCATGAAAGAAAAGGGATATACCCCCGATGAGCTGGTAACCGCCGGATTGGCGGTGAAAAACGAAAAAGGCAGAGTCTATGATAAATTTCGCAACCGCTTGATGTTTCCTATCATTGATGTGCGTGGCAATGTGATTGCCTTTGGTGGCAGAGCGTTAGGTGATGACAATGCAAAATATATGAACTCTCCCGAAACGCCGGTCTTTCATAAGGGAAGAAATTTGTTTGCGCTCAATCTTGCCAAGCAAGTAGGCATGAAAGAGGGTTTGATTTTGGTTGAGGGGTATATGGATGTCATAGCCCTGTATCAAAAGGGCATCACAAATGCTGTTGCGGGCTTAGGCACTGCACTGACGGAGGATCAGGCAAGGTTGTTAAAGCGCTATGCCAATCAGGTTTATGTTTGCTATGATAGTGACGAGGCAGGTCAGAAAGCTGCGCAAAAGGCAATTGGCTTGCTGACAGAGGCGGGTAATGTTGTAAAGGTGCTGAGCTATACAGGCGCGAAAGACCCGGATGAGTTTATCCAGAAAAAAGGTGTTGAAAGCTTTCGGACGCTCCTTGGTTCAGCAAGAGAGTCTGTGGAGTATCAACTGTTTCGCTTGAGACAGAAGTATGATATTTATGACTTAAGTCAAAAAATCAGTTTTTTAAGTGAGGCAGCCAATGTTTTGGCAGAGATTGACAGTGAAATTGCGAGAGAAGCCTATATGAAACGCGTTTCGTTAGAAACTGATATTTCTGTGGAATCTATTCGCAGCGAGGTCTCGAAGCTGATTTATTATAAAAATAATAAGCAAGTGCGAAAGGAATTGCACAATGAGTCGATTCCTGAGCGCTTGACGACGGACCATTCCAATTTGAATAAGCAACAGAGTACGGCTACATATAAAGCAGAACGTACACTTTTAAACCTCATGTTCTATCATCGGAAGTCCTATGAGGCGGCTTTGGATTCTGTCCGACCGGAGTGGTTTTCCGGAGACATACACAGGCGATTATTTCAAAGCATTTCTGATTACAGAAAAGCTCATGAGGAAATCCATGCCTCAGAATTTCTAACAAGTTTAACAGATGAAGCATTGAAAAAAACAGCTGCATCTGTTTTATACATCAGCTTTGAGGGAGACAGTCTGCAAGCCGCAAAGGAAGCAGCCACAAAGCTTGAAGAAGAATTTTTAAAAAAACGTGCCGCAGAACTCGCGGGGGAAGGTAAAGTGAAGGAAGCGTATGAAATCTACCGAAGAATTAAAGAAAGGAGAGGCTGAAATGACACCTGAAATGGAAGCCAAACAACAGCAGACCGTTCTGGATTTGACTGCAAGAGGCAAAGCAAACGGCATTTTGACTTATAAGGAGATCATGGATGCTCTTTCCGAATTTGAAATGGATCCGGAGCAAATTGAGCTGCTTTATGAAGCGCTGGAAAAAGAGGGCGTTGAAATTGTAGCAGACATGGACAAGGAGCTGGAAAAAATTGAGGAAGAAATCGGCGATATGCCACCTCTTGATGAAGTGGATTTGAGTGCTGAGGCTCTTGAAATTTCCAGCGTTGAAGGCGTTTCGGTTGATGACCATGTCAAAATGTATTTAAAAGAAATCGGTAAAGTTCCTTTGCTTGCACCCGATGAAGAAATGAAACTTGCTAAGATGATGGCTGCCGGCAATGCTAACGCCAGAAAACGGTTGGCGGAGGCAAATCTTCGACTGGTTGTGTCGATTGCTAAGCGCTATGTAGGTCGCGGTATGCTTTTCTTGGATTTAATTCAAGAGGGTAATTTAGGTCTCATTAAAGCGGTTGAAAAATTTGACTATACAAAAGGATATAAATTCAGTACTTATGCAACCTGGTGGATTCGTCAGGCCATTACCCGTGCGATTGCAGACCAGGCGCGTACGATTCGTATTCCGGTGCATATGGTTGAAACCATTAATAAGCTGATTCGTGTTTCCAGACAGCTGGTGCAGGAACTCGGTCGTGATCCGCATCCGCAAGAAATTGCCAAGGAGTTGAACATGTCGATTGACAAGGTTCGCGAAATTATGAAAATTGCTCAGGAGCCTGTTTCCTTAGAAACACCGATTGGTGAAGAGGAAGATAGCCACCTTGGTGATTTTATTCCTGATGATGATGCGCCAGCACCTTCTGAGGCAGCTTCGTTTATGCTTTTAAAAGAGCAGCTTGGTGATGTGTTGGATACTTTAACACCGCGTGAAGCCATGGTCTTAAAGCTCCGCTTTGGTTTAGAGGATGGCAGAGCCAGAACCCTGGAGGAAGTGGGTAAAGAATTTAAGGTTACCCGTGAACGTATCCGTCAGATTGAGGCAAAGGCGCTTAGAAAATTGCGTCACCCGAGCAGGAGCAAGAAACTAAAGGATTATTTAGAATAAAAAATCAAAACAAGCTGCGGCTGAATATGTGCTGCAGCTTGTTTTCTGTTTTATATCCGGGTCATGGGTCAACCCTTATTCTCGTATACATATAAAGAAGTCTGATACGGAAAAGGGGCGGTGCCATGAAGCGCAGATATATTTTTTTTAGTATTCATATAACGCAGATTGCAATTTTTGCTTCGGTTTTATTGCTGATTTCCATAACCGGCATTTGGGTGAGTCTCAGCTTTGCCAAAGGGGTAGATGGAGGGCATGTTGGCAGATTGGCGATTGTGATTGATGATTTTGGCCTTCAGAGAAAGGGCGTTCAAGAGATGCTTGCACTTGATTGCAAACTGACGGTTGCCATTATGCCTTTTTTAGAATACACAGAAGATGATGCTGAAGATGCACTGGAAAACGGAAAAGAAATTATATTACATATTCCCATGCAGGCTACAACACATGATGTTCCGTCACATTTGGGTCCAAGACCCATTACAACACGTCTTTCTGGCGAGGAAATTCATCAATGGATCGAGGATGCTCTTAAAGATGTACCGGAGGCGGTGGGGGCAAATATTCACATGGGCACACTCAGCAGCACAAAAGAATCTGTTATGATGCCTGTTTTAGAAGGCTTAAAGGCACACAACTTGTTTTTTCTTGATTCCAAAACAAGCTCTAAAAGTGTATGTCAAGCAGTTGCGTTGGCGGTTGACATTCCTTTTTACGAAAATGATGTGTTTTTGGAGCATGAGAAAAAAACAAAATCCTATATAAAAAGTCGACTTGAAAAAGCCGTGAAAATTGCGCAAAAAGAAGGCTCGTGCATTGCCATCGGTCATGTCGGATATGAAGGCGGTAAGGTGACGGCGGAAGCAATTCGTGAGCTGCTGCCTGAGCTTGAAAAACAAAATGTTGAACTGGTTTTTCTCTCAGAATTGTCACCGCTTGAGCCATCATAAAAACAATTTCTCTAAATTTGGTAAATATTCTTGTAAATTTGCGTTTCTTGTGATACAATAAGGTATAGTTGGCATAATATCGACATTCGTCGGTTAATAGTTGCAGTTTGCGACAACGAAGGAGATATCGATTTGAAAATTAGACATGTTAAATCATATATATTATGCACGTTGCTGACAGTTGCCCTTTGCGGTGCATATGGACTTTTGGGAGGCGGTTTACTCGGTTTTTTAATTGGGCTATTGATCAGTGCACTTTTAGGCTCCGTGATGTGCCGTGAGCATTATGGTCTCGGTATTTCTAATTCGCTGATTGTCCTGTTAATTTTCACATTGTTTTATGGACCAATTCAGGCGCTGATGCTTGGCATTCCGTATGTTATTTTGGGCGCAACACTTGCTTTGGGAACACGATTTAAGTTACCCCTGAGTCGAATGCTCGTGATTTGCTCTGTTATTTTTATTTTAGACTTTATGGTGGGCGTTATACAACTTTCGGCACAAGGTGTGACCGTCAGCAGCCTTATGCTTGACATGGGGCAGCAGATGCGTGAGGCTTTTCTGCAGCAATATCCCGATCCCGGCATGAGCGCAATGATTGATCAAGTGATTTCCCAAACAGTCGATATATCAGTTATGCTGTCGCCATCTGTGTTTATTATCATAAGCATGATTATGGCTTACCTTCTGATTCTCATTTACAAAAAGGTGATGATGAAACAGCAGGAGGATATGGCGTTTTTATCTCCTTTTGACACACTGCAGGCAGATAAAGTTATGGCAGTGCTGTTCTTTGTGGTTTTGACATCTCTCACTGTGACAAAGGGTAAGTTTTTCGCAGCTACAGTGAATGTTGTCATCATACTGTGCTTTATCTTTTTGGTTTTGGGTATTTCAGTTTGTGATAAAAAACTAAAGCAAAACGGCACGAAAAAAGCGTTTCGTCGTGTGCTTGTTGTTGCTTTAATCTTTAGCTCAACAGCGTTCTTTATGCTTCCGCTGTTTGCACTTATCATTTGCGGTGTGGCAGATGCATTCTTTGATTTTCGAAATCTACAGCCTGATGCAGACTCCAGTCATACTGAAGACGGCGAGTAATCCGAAAAGAAAACAGAGGTGAGTTTAGTCGATGGATACAAAGCGTAAAACCGGATTATATTATATGACCGGCGGATTTTCCGTTGTCATAATCTTTGTTTTAGGCATCATAACATTTTGGTTTAATCAGTATTTGGCCATTGCTGAAATTGCTGTTGGCCTTGTATTGTGTATTTTTAATTATCTGTATAAAAAATATGCAGAAAAAAAGCTTTCGAACATGTTTGAAAACATGTCGCTTCAAATCGGCGCAGAAAACCGCAATGCCTTGATGCATTTTCCGCTTCCTGCTGTGATTGTTGAGCAGGGTGGCAAAATCAAGTGGTTTAACGAATCCTTCAGCACGATTGCCCATGAGCAGCATTTGTACGATAAACAAATTGACGAGTTAATTCCCACGCTGACCTCTGAAACCATGTTTAAGAAACCAGCCGTATCGGTTGATACAACGGTTGAATTTGGCGGTCAAACATTTCGCTTGTTCGGCAGCAATTCTCAAACTGATGAAAAAAAACGGAATGTCATTATCTTATATTTTGTTGATATCACGGAGTATGCGGCATATCAGCAAAAATATTTTAATGAAAAAACTTTTGAATGTATTATTTTTGTTGATAATTACGATGAATTGATGGAATCTGTAGGCATCAGCGAAACACCTCAGTTGCAGGGTCAACTCTATAAGCATATCAACGACTGGGCATCAAAGTATGGCGGCGTTTTGGTAAAATATGAAAAAGATAAGTACTATGTGTTATTTGAACATGCTTGTATGGATGATTTAATCAAAAGCAAGTTTGATATTCTGACAAAAATTCACGGTATAACCGAGAACAGTACAATCCCTGCCAGCATCAGTATCGGTATTGGTACAGACGGTATAAACATTGTTGAAAATGATCGGTTTGCAAAAGATGCAATTAATATGGCACTTGGTCGTGGCGGTGATCAGGTTGTTATCAAAGATAATGAGCAGTTCCGTTTTTATGGTGGCAACAGCAAAGAATATGAAAAAAGCACAAGGGTTAAGGCACGTGTCGTCAGCTTTGCACTCAGCGGTTTAATTAATAGTGCGGAAAACATTGTGGTGATGAGTCATCGTGATGCCGATGTCGATTCTTTGGGCGCCTCTTTTGGCGTGTACCGAATGAGCCGCATGCAAGGAAAACCGGTGCATATTTTGCTTGACAGCTATGACCAGACTGTGAAGGACATGTTGGAGCGATTGGAGCATGTTGATGAATATGCTGAGTTGTTTATCAATGTGCAGCAGGCGGCAGCGAAAATCAATTCCTCAACCTTGGTAGTGGTTGTGGATACGCATAAGCCCAGTCTGTTAGAGGATTCTCAGCTATTGAAAAAGGCAGGTCAGATTGTGGTGATTGACCATCATCGCCGTGGTGCAGAGTTTATTGAAAATACAGCGCTGATTTATCATGAACCATATGCATCTTCTGCTTGTGAAATGATGACAGAGGTGTTGCAATATTCAGCTAATAAGCTTTCCCTGACAAAGCTTGAAGCAGAATGCCTATACGCCGGCATGGTGATTGATACAAAAAATTTCACGTTTAAAACCGGTGTCAGAACCTTTGAAGCAGCATCGTTTTTGCGCAAGCAGGGTGTGGATACCATTGCTATTAAAACCATGCTGCAGCAAGATTTAAACACATATATCAAGCGTGCAACCGTGATTCGTGATGCTGAAATTTTCAGAGATCACATTGCAATCAGTGATTGTCGCGAGGATGATAAAAACATCCATCTGGTTGTTGCACAGGCGGCTGATGAACTCTTAAACATCAAAAACATTACAGCGTCATTTGTTCTGTATAAGAAAAATGATGCAGTCAGCATCAGCGGTCGTTCGTTAGGCGGCATTAATGTGCAGATGATTTTAGAAAAATTAGGTGGCGGCGGTCACATGACCATTGCCGGTGCACAGCTATCTGAGCTTTCTTTAGAAGAAGCAAAAGAGCAATTAAAGCAGGCTATTGAAGAGTATTATATAGAAACGGCTGATTAAGCTATTTTACGATGAGAATAAGGGAGAGAATTAACATGAAAGTAATTTTAACAGCTGATGTAAAAGGTCACGGCAAAAAGGGTGAAATGGTGAACGCATCTGACGGATATGCCAGAAACTATCTGCTTCCTAAGGGCTTAGCGATCGTTGCCGATAAAAGTGCCGTAACCGAAATGGAAAGTAAGCAAAGTGCAGCTGCGTATCATAAGGAACAAGAAAAAAAGCAGGCCATGGAGCTGGCAGAGAAGATTAAGGAATCAGTTGTTACTTTTACTGCAAAAGCAGGGGAAAACGGCAAGCTCTTTGGTTCTATCACTGCAAAAGACGTGGCTGAACAACTGAAAATGCAGTGTCATTTGGTTGTGGATAAAAAGAAAATTCAGTTGCCGGATGGCATTAAAACATTGGGAACAACCAATGTAACCGTTAAAGTATACCCTGAAATCACTGCAACACTTAAGGTCAAAGTTGACGCTCAGTGACCGGAAAGGAAACAAAATGGAAAACGCTGTGCCGAAGGTCATGCCTCATAACAAGGAAGCGGAGCAGTCTATTTTAGGTGCGATGCTGATTGACACAGACTGTGTCACCTTGGTGTTTGAGAGACTGACAGACAACGATTTTTATATTGAAGCCAACCGTCTGATTTTTGAAGCTATGCAGGCCTTGTTTAACCGTGACTCTGCCATTGATCTTGTCACGGTTTCTGAAGAGCTATCTTTGCGCGAACAACTGGCGGCTGTAGGTGGCGTGGAATATTTAGCCTATCTTGCTTCAACGCTGCCGACCGTGGCAAATTTAAAGCAATATCTTGACATTGTACAGGATAAGGCTTTGCTCCGGCGCCTGATTCGTGCATCGGGGGATATCATGGATATCAGTTATTCCCCTGGGGCAGCTTCGAAAAATATTGCAGATGAAGCCGGACGCATGATTTTTGATGTGCTGGAAAACCAGCAGCAGCGTGGTATAGTACATATTAAGGATGTTCTGCTTCAAACGCATGACTCGTTAGCAGAAATTTATCAGAATCATGGCAAATTGACCGGCGCACCAACCGGTATTACAGAGCTTGATAAGGCCTTATTCGGCTTGCAAAAGTCGGATTTTATTTTGATTGCCGCAAGACCGTCTATGGGTAAAACAAGCTTTGCATTAAACATTGCCACCTATGCAGCAGTTCATGGCAATGTGCCGGTTGCAATTTTTAGTTTGGAAATGTCAAGTGTTCAGCTTGTTTCCCGCATCATCAGTTCTGAAATGCTGATTGACAGCAATCATTTAAGAACCGGTGAATTGACTGACGACGATTGGGAAAAGATTGCAGCCTCTTTGTCTACCTTAGGACAGGCTCCAATTTATATTAATGATTCAACCAATGTCTCTATCAGTGATATTCGTGCTAAATGTCGTCGATTGAAATTGGAGAAAAATTTGGGTCTTGTTGTCATTGATTACTTGCAACTGATGCAGGGTAGTCGGGCAGAAAGCCGCCAACAAGAAATTTCAGATATATCCCGTTCGCTTAAAATTCTTGCCAAGGAACTGGATGTGCCCATTGTGGCACTGTCTCAGCTTTCGCGTGCACCCGAACAGCGTGCAGAACATAGACCCATGCTCAGTGACCTGCGTGAATCCGGTGCCATTGAGCAGGATGCGGATATTGTTATGTTTTTATATAGGGATGATGTATACAATCCCGATACAGAAAAGAAAAACGTGGCTGAGTGCATTATTGCTAAGCATAGAAGCGGTTCTACCGGTACAATTGAAATGTTCTGGGCAGGACAATACACACGTTTTATGAATTTGGATAAGAATCATGAATGATGCGGTATTACATGTCAAACAAACGGTATGCAAGCAGAAGCTGCTGACGCCCGGGGATTCTGTTCTGGTGGCACTCTCCGGTGGTGCAGATTCCGTTTGTTTGCTTTTTATTCTTTTAGAATTAGCTGATGAATTTTCCTTGTCTGTTTCTGCTGCACATCTGCATCATGGATTGCGTGGCGAAGAAGCCGACCATGATGAAGAATTTGTCCGGGATTTATGTAATCGTCTTTCGGTTCCGCTTTATGTCGAACATCGGAATGTGCGTGAGCTTGCAATGCAAGAAAAAATCAGCCTCGAAACGGCAGGGAGGAAAGCAAGATACGCTTTTTTCGATTCACTGTCGCAAAAACATCATTTTTCTAAGATTGCAACGGCGCACCATGAAAATGACAATGTGGAGACAGTTTTAATGCGTATTTTACGAGGCACAGGTCCTGCCGGACTTGGTGGTATTCCGTATCAAAAAGGCAATATCATTCGCCCGATGCTTGATCTAACACGTCAGGAAATTGAAGGTTTCTTAACAGCAAAGCAGCTGTCGTGGTGTACAGACAGCACGAATGGGGAAACAGATTTCACACGCAACCGGATTCGCAACGAGTTGATTCCTATGCTGGAAGAAAAGTATAACCCGAATTTTCAAAGGGGATTTGGAGAGCAAATTAGACTCTATGCTTCTGCAGCGGCTTACATAGAAGAAGAAACCAATCATATGATGGCAGAGATGCTTTTAAAATGCGAGAGTGGAGTTAGTTTTTCCTGCTATATATTGCGTGGTAAACCGGAAATTTTAGTTCGCACAATGCTGCACAAGATTTTGGAACAGATGGCGGATGATAAGGAAATTGAAGGCAAGCATGTTGAAGCAGTTTGGCAGATGCTGCAAAGCGAAAAAGGCTGCCTTTCATTGCCGAACGGCATTATTGCAGAGGTTGCGTACGGCAACTTATACATCAGACGAGTTGCAAAATCTGTTTCGTTCAATTATTGTTTAGAACAAACAATGCGGATTTCTGAATGTGGCATCATAATCAACTGTCAGCCTGTTGATTTCGTACCCAAAAACAAAGAATGTAATACTGTTTATTTGGATATGACAAAAATTGACGGCAAACCGTTGTTTGTTCGCAGTCGAAGAGCAGGGGATTATTTCTATCCTGCAGGCATGACAGGGAAAAAGAAGTTGCAGGATTACTTTGTGGATCAAAAAGTGCCAAAGCATCTGCGCGATGCTGTTCCCCTTGTGACGGTTTCGGATGAAATCGCGTGGGTTGGCGGTTTTCGTGCGGATCAGAGATATATGGCAGAAACAGGACAGACAAAAGCCTTGTGCATTAGAATACATAGGGAGGAACAGTCATGAAGTATTTAGATCAGGACGTTGAAAGAGTGTTGATTTCTGAAGAAGAAATTGCACAAAAAGTGAAGGAAATTGCGGCAGAAATGGGAGAATTTTATCAGGATAAAGAGGTTGTACTTGTATGCATCTTAAAAGGAAGCGTCACCTTCTTTTCCGATTTAACTCGTGTGATTCCTTTTCCTGTTATGTATGATTTTATGTGCGTATCAAGCTATGGCAGCGGTTCAGTTTCGGGCGGTAGCGTTCGCATTTTGAAGGATTTAACGGTTGATATTTCCGGTAAGCACGTGGTGATTGTAGAAGATATTTTAGATACAGGTAACACATTGACAGCACTGTTTGCACAGCTTGAGGCACGCAATCCGGCTTCATTAAAGCTATGCTGTTTGTTAGATAAGCCGGATCGTCGTATTAAGCCGATTTATGCGGACTTTGTTGGCTTTTCCATTCCGGATGAATTTGTGGTTGGCTACGGTCTGGATTATGATGAAAAATACAGACAACTGCCCTATGTTGGTGTGCTGAAACGAAGCGTTTATGAATCCTGATGTTAAAAATCATGAATAGAAAGTTAATTTTTTCTATATTCCTTGTAATTTCAGTGAATTTGTGTTAAACTATTTTGTATTCTGACTCCAAGAGGTGAAGGCTTTGAAAAGAAGACGTTTGGGTGGCATCGGTTTTTATGTGTTGCTCTTTTTGATTGTTTTGCTCATGTTTGGTATTTTCAATTATGAGCCGGGAATCAAAAGCATTCCGTATTCTGAGTTGCTGTCCAATTTAAAAAGTGGCAAGGTATCAGAGCTTGTGTTAACAGACAGAACAGCCTTGGTTACCCTGCGCGATATTGAACCGGAATATCCCAATGAAAACAAACGAGTTTCGGATATATCCTCAATTTTTATTTTGTATGAAGATGCCGGAGATGCAATCCGCGTACAGATGGATGAAGGTACGTTGCGTGTTGAAACCCCGGCACCGCAGGAAATGCCTTGGTGGCTGTCTTTGCTTCCAACATTGCTTACGGTTGGTATTTTTGTTCTGTTCTGGTTTGTGTTTATGCGGCAATCACAAGGTGGCGGCAAAGTGATGAGCTTTGGTAAAAGCAACGCCCGCATGAGTCAGGACGGCGAAACGCATGTTACATTTAATGATGTGGCAGGTGCTGATGAAGAAAAAGAAGAACTGGCTGAAATTGTTGAGTTTTTGCGTGATTCATCTCGCTTTATCGAGTTGGGTGCACGTATTCCCAAGGGCGTTTTGTTAGTGGGACCGCCGGGAACAGGTAAAACCCTGCTGGCTAAAGCGATTGCAGGTGAAGCAAAAGTTCCGTTTTTCAGCATCAGTGGTTCTGATTTTGTTGAAATGTTTGTGGGTGTGGGTGCTTCTCGTGTGAGAGATTTGTTTGAGCGTGCTAAGAAAAATGCGCCCAGTATTATCTTTATTGATGAAATTGATGCCGTGGGTAGGCATAGAGGCGCCGGCCTTGGCGGGGGACATGATGAAAGAGAACAGACCTTAAATCAGTTGTTGGTTGAAATGGATGGTTTCGGTGCTAACACCGGTATCATCATCATTGCTGCAACCAACCGTCCTGATATTTTAGACCCGGCGCTGCTGCGTCCCGGCCGTTTCGACCGTCAGGTAGTTGTCAATTATCCGGATGTTAAAGGCCGTGAGGCTGTTTTAAAGGTACATTCCCGAGGCAAGCCGTTAGCGAATGATGTTGATTTATCCGTTATCGCAAAAACGACATCCGGCTTTACGGGAGCAGACCTTGAAAATCTGATGAATGAAGCAGCTCTGCTTGCAGCAAAACGTGGCAAAAAACAGATTGAAATGGAAGATATTGAAAACTCCATTATCAAGGTGATTGCCGGTCCTGAAAAGCGTTCTAAAACCATTACAGATAAGGAAAAACGTTTGGTTGCCTATCATGAAGCCGGTCACGCCATTATGCATAAATTGATGCCGAGCTGTAACCCTGTTCACGAGATTTCTATTATTCAGCGTGGCAGAGCAGGGGGATATACCTTATCTTTGCCGACAGAAGATAAAAACTATGTTTCGAAGCAAAACATGTTGGATGAAATCGTTGCCCTTTTAGGCGGACGTACAGCAGAGAAACTGGTGCTGAACGACATCAGCACAGGTGCTTCTAATGACATTATGCGTTCTACCAAAATGGCGCGCGACATGGTGATGAAATATGGTATGAGTGATGCGCTTGGTCCCATGACCTTTGGTTCGGACAATGATGAGGTTTTCTTAGGTATGAGCTATGCCCAAACCCGTGATTACAGTGAGCAGGTTGCGGCGGAAATTGACCGTGAGGTTAGAAATATTATTGATGGTGCTTACCGCCGTTGTGAAGCTCTGCTGGAGGAGCACAGAGAACAGCTTGAACGTGTTGCCCTTGCTTTAATCGAAAAAGAAAAATTGACCGGCGAAGAATTTGAAGCACTGTTTCGTGGCGAAATGCCATTAGAGGGTGCAGAAGAAACAGAACCGGTGGTTGAAACCGCATCGGAAACATCTGAAACTGTAATTGAATAATTTATGTTAAAAAGCTTTTGCAGCCTTATTTTGCAAAAGCTTTTTTCTGTTTTTCACATATATGCTTATAAAAATTGTGAAATTTTATTAAAATTTGTAAATAAACCTTGCAAAATTCAGAAAAAAAGTATATGATATTATATGGGTTTGTTTTATTATATTGTTGTTTGCAGCAGAATGGAGGATGTAATATGCTGAGTCAGGTGTTTCAACCCATGTTAGAACAAATGAAGAATATTATCGGACGCGATATGGGCGTTTTAAATAATTCTGGTGTTGTTGTTTCCTGCATAGGTGAGCCGCTGGATGACGATCTTGCTTATGATGCAGTGATGCAATATGAATCGAATGGAAGAACCTATATTCTGGGTGATTATACATGTGTTGCATTTGGTATGCGGAACATGCTGGATTATATTGTTTACATTAAGGGTACGGATGCTGAAACGCAAAAATCCTGTCAATTTCTTTCCATCAGTCTTGCTAATCTACAGACGCATTGTGGCGATAAGTATGATAAAGCTAATTATATTAAAAATGTTTTGCTGGGTAACGTTTTGCCTGGTGATGTTTTCTTGCGCTCCGGCGAATTGCAGATTGATACGGAAATACCTCGTCTGGTTTATGTTGTTCAGCTTCAGGAGCCGACGGAAATTTCTGTACAGCACCTGTTGCAAAACATGTTCCCTGATCAGGATTTTGTCATTGGCATTGATAATTTAAATGTTGTTCTGCTTAAAGCCTTGCCTGTCGGTTATAACCGTGAGATTATTTCGAAAATTGCAAAAAGCATTGTTGAAACAATCAATTCTGAGCTGATGGTGCAGGTCTATGTGGGTGTTGGAACGCCGACAGAGTCGATTCATGACATTGCTCGCTCGTATTCAGATGCACAACTGGCACTTAAGATTGGTCGTGTGTTTGAAAGCGACAAATACATATTAAGCTATGATGCTTTGGGTATTGGACGTTTGATTTATCAACTGCCCAGCAAGCTTTGTGAGCTGTTTTTGGATGAAATCTTTAAGAAAGAAAGTATCAATGTTTTGGATGAGGAAACTATCCAGACAATTTATAAATTCTTTGAGAATAATTTGAATGTCAGTGAAACCTCCCGACAGTTGTTCGTACACCGAAATACATTGGTATATCGTTTGGATAAGATTGAGCGTTTGACAGGACTTGATTTGCGTAACTTTGATGATGCTGTCATTTTTAAGGTTGCAATTTTGGTCAACAAGTATTTACATGCCAATTCGGCAAAATTTTAGGAGTTAATATATGATTATTTTCAGTAATGTTTCAAAGGTCTATGATAATGGCAGCACAGCACTGAATAATATCAGTTTTTTTATTGAACGTGGTGAGTTTGTCTTTATTGTTGGTCCTTCCGGTGCCGGAAAATCAACGTTGATTAAGCTCTTAATGCATGAGGAGACGGCAACTTCCGGCGATGTCATTATCAATAATGTTAAAGTGAATGAATTAACACAGAGCCAGATTCCGTATCTGCGACGCAATATGGGTGTTGTTTTTCAGGATTTTCGTTTGTTGCCGAAAAAAACGGTCTATGAAAATGTGTCCTTTGCGATGGAAATTGTAGGTGCCAGCCGTCGTGAAATCCGTCGTCAGGTGCCAAACGTTTTGAGCATGGTGGGACTTTCTCACAAAGCCAAGGCATATCCCACACAGCTTTCCGGTGGCGAGCAGCAGCGTGTTGCACTGGCACGTGCTTTGGTGAACAATCCTGCGTTTTTGATTGCCGATGAGCCAACCGGTAACTTAAACCCGAAAACGGCACAGGAAATTGTTGAACTTTTAAACGAAATCAATAAAAGAGGCACAACTGTTGTCATGGCAACACACGCAAAAGATATTGTTGACCAAATGAAAAAGCGTGTCATTGCGATTGAAGATGGCGTGATTGTCCGCGATGAGGCCAGGGGAGTTTACGGATATGAAAATTAGTAGTGTGAAATATTTTGTAAAGGAAGCCACAAAAAATGTTTTTTTTAATGGCTGGATGAGTCTTGCTTCTGTTTTTACGGTTGTGGCAAGTCTGTTGGTGCTCGGACTGTTTTTAATTTTAGCAATCAATTTGAATTATATGGTTACGCAAATTGAAAGTGACTATGAAATCACATTGACGGTTGATGAAAACTTTACGTCGGAGCAAACAGAGCAGCTTGGCAAATCGCTGGAGCTTGTTCCGAATATTTCGGAGGTTATTTTTCAGTCAAAGCATGAGCGATTAGACCTCTTGCGTGAGCAATTTGGTAACAATGCCTCGTTGCTTGACAAATATCAGAATGAGGAAAATCCTCTTCGTCACTGGTATAAGGTACGTTGTGAGGATTTATCCAAGGCAAGCGAAACCGTGTCGCACATTAAAGAGTTGGGCGGCGTTGTCAGCGTTATCAGTAATGGTGAAACCATACGGAAGCTGACCTCGGCTTCTGGATACATCAGTCAGATGAGTATTTGGATTATGCTTGCGTTAGGTGTCATCTCCATTTTCATCATTTCCAACACCATCAAATTAACAGTCTTTTCACGTCGCAGAGAAATCAACATTATGAAGTTTGTGGGTGCAACGGATTGGTTCATTCGTTGGCCGTTCATCATCGAAGGTATGATTATCGGCATGATTGGTGCAGCAATCTCGGTTGCCTTGGTGAGTGTAGGATATGAAGGACTCATGTCTCTGTTTACATCCTTAAATATTGGTTTTGTGCGTTTTATTCCCTTAAAGAGCATAGCCGTTTGGTTTATTATTGTCTTTTTATTCATGGGAATTATCCTTGGTG
This sequence comes from Clostridia bacterium, assembly GCA_045595795.1. GTDB lineage: Bacteria > Bacillota > Clostridia > UBA1381 > UBA9506 > UMGS755. Next base: position 31,441 of record JAZOBC010000021.1, read on the forward strand.
CTTTGGGCAGTTTGATTTCTGTCAGGAAGCATTTGAAGGTTTAACAACTAAATGAATGTAAATAACAAAAAAGCAAGGAAATATCTTGCTTTTTTGTTTGTTATATGATATACTATTTTGGCAAATACGCACGTCCTGTGATTTCATGGGCGGTGCCACACATTGTGGTTCCCATGGAACATGATCGGGGCGGAGGTTATGCAAATAAAACCGGAGGTGACAGAAATGTCAGTAATTTCAATGAAACAACTGCTGGAAGCAGGCGTCCATTTCGGACATCAAACCAGAAGATGGAACCCCAAAATGGCTGAGTACATCTTCACAGAACGTAACGGTATCTATATCATCGACTTGCAGAAAACCGTTAAGAAAATCGAAGAAGCATACAGCTTCATTCGTGACATCGCTCAAGACGGCGGTGACATCCTCTTTGTTGGTACAAAGAAACAGGCTCAGGATTCTATTAAAGAAGAAGCTGAACGTGTTGGTATGTACTGGGTAAATGCAAGATGGTTAGGCGGTATGCTGACCAACTTTAAAACCATCAAACAGCGTATTGAGCGTTTAGAGCAGCTGACCCGTATGGAAGAAGACGGTACTTTTGATTTGTTGCCCAAAAAAGAAGTTCTGAACTTAAAGCACGAAAGAGAAAAGTTGGAGAAGTTCTTAGGCGGCATCAAAACCATGAAGAAGCTTCCCGCTGCTTTGTTCGTTGTTGATCCCAGAAAAGAAAAGATTGCCATTGCTGAAGCTAAAAAGCTTGGCATTCCTGTTGTTGCTATTGTCGATACTAACTGTGATCCTGAAGAAGTGGATTATGTTATTCCCGGTAACGATGATGCTATCCGTGCCGTAAAACTGATTGCTTCTACGGTTGCAAATGCAATCATTGAAGGTCGTCAGGGTATTGATAATAACGCTGAAGCTGCAGAAGCTGAAGAAGCAGCTGCAGAAGAAGTTGCTGAATAATTTTATTAGAAAAGAGGAGATTGACGTGGCATTTACAGCTGCTGATGTTAAAACATTAAGAGAACGTACCGGTTGCGGTATGATGGATTGTAAAAAAGCGCTGACCGAAGTGGGCGGCGATATGGATAAAGCAATCGAATTTCTGAGAGAAAAAGGTCTTGCAACAGCTGCTAAAAAGTCCGGCAGAATTGCATCTGAAGGTATTGTTAAATCCTACATGACAGATGACAAGAAGATCGGTGTTTTAGTTGAAGTTAACTCTGAAACCGACTTTGTTGCTAAGAACGATGAGTTCCAGGCTTTTGTAACCAATGTTGCCAAAATCGTTGCAAATTCTAACCCTGCCGATGTTGAAGCATTAAAGGCAACTGCATACGAAGGCGGCGAAACCGTTGCTGATGCACTGACTGCTTTAATTGCAAAAATCGGTGAAAACATGAATATTAGAAGATTTGCAAGAATCGAAGGCAATGTTTGCTCTTATATTCATGGCGGCGGCAGAATCGGCGTTATGGTTGAAGCTGAAGGCAGCCTGGCTGATGAAGCTGCTTATGAAGCTGCAAGAGACGTTGCTATGCAGATTGCTGCAATCAACCCCTTATATTTATCTAAGGACTCCGTTCCTGCAGAAGATGTTGAAAAAGAAAAGAACATCATTATTGCTCAGATTAAGGAAGATCCTAAGAATGCCAACAAGCCCGATAATATCATTGAAAAGATGGTTGGCGGTAAACTGAATAAGTTTTATGAACAGAACTGCTTATTGCAGCAGGAGTTCGTTAAGAACAACGATTTCAAAGTTGAAGCATATCTTGAATCTAAGGGTGTTAAACTGGTGAACTTTGTCAGATTTGAAAAGGGCGAAGGCCTCGAAAAGCGTGAAGACGATTTCGCCAACGAAGTTGCAAACATGATTAAATAATTTCATGCATAAAAGAAGAGCCGCCTGTTCGGGGTGGCTCTTTGTTTTTATATGAAGGAGGCGGGAGTATGCAGTTAAAGGGTGCAATTTTTGATTTGGACGGCACCTTACTTGATTCCATGCATATTTGGAACTCTGTGGGAATTGATTATCTTCGCACGTTGGGGATTGAGCCGAAGGTTAACATTTATGAAACCTTTAAGCCGATGAGTCTGTATCAGGCAGCATGTTTTTATCAAAGTGAATATCATGTTACTTTATCAACAGACGAGATTATGAACGGTATCAACGCAATGGTGGAAGAATTATACTATCATGTGGTACAGCCTAAGACAGATGTGGTTAACTTTTTAGAGCAGCTCAGTCAGCACGATGTTAAAATGTGTGTTGCAACGCTTTCTGATGAATATTTAGTTCGTGCTTCTTTAGAACGTAACGGGATACTGAAATATTTTTCAGAAATTTTTACTGCGACAAAGGTTGGCAAGGGTAAAGATGAGCCGGATATTTATGAAGCAGCCCTTCAACATCTTGGTACAACGAAAGAGGATACACTCGTTTTTGAGGATTCTTTTTTATCAATTCAAACAGCTAAAAATGCTGGTTTTAAAGTAGTTGCTATTTATGACAAGTTTGAGGACAACATTGAGGGTGTTAAAGGCTTGGCAGATTATTATTGTGTGAATTACAGCGAGTTGAAGCTGTTTTGAGAAAGGACATGGATATGAAAATAAAGTGTGCGATTTTTGACATGGATGGCACCTTGGTGGATTCGTTGTGGTATTGGCCGGTTTTGTGGGAAAAGTTAGGCAGACTATACCTGAGTAATCCGAAATTTTATCCTGATACAGAAGCGGATAAAACAGTGAGAACCTTGCCTTTAAAGGAGGCAATGTATTATATTCATGATACATACAACATGGGAAAAACAGGGCAGGAAGTGTTTGAAATTGCAGATCAACTTTTACGTGATTTTTATCAGAACCGTGTAACATTAAAACCCGGCGTCAAAGCTTTTTTAGAGTGGTGCCACGGGAATCATATCCCTATGTGCGTAGCGTCAGCCAGCGATACGGAATTGGTTCGGATATCCATGAATCGCTGTGGTATTGAAAAATATTTTTCTAAAATATTTTCCTGTGCTGATATTGGAAAAGGCAAGGAGCATCCTGATGTATATCTGGCAGCTCTTTCTTATTTTGGTACAAAGCCGGAGGAAACATGGGTGTTTGAAGATTCCAGCACAGCCCTTTTAACTGCCAGTAAAATCAGTTTAAAAACCGTTGGCATATTTGATAAATTTAACTACGGTCAAGACCTTTTAAAACAATATGCAAATGAATATATTGCAGAAGGTGAAGGTCTTGATAAACTGATTGATATTTTTGAAACTTCTATATAATTTTCTTTAGAAAATATCGTGAAATAATTATGAATTTCTGTCGGAAAATATTGCTGTAGATGGAAATTTGTGATATAATTAATTCAAGTTTTGTTTGAATTATTGAGTTGCTCAAAAAATTACTGATAGGAAATAGAAAAGCATGAATTATGAAATAATTGATTTCCATACACATCCTTTTATCAGACCGGAGCATAATTTTTGTATGTATCAAGAAAGTATGAATATGGACAGTAAAACAATCCTTGCAGATATGGAATCAGCCGGCATATCGCAGTTTTGCGGCAGTGTCATTCAGCAAGGGATGGAGCAAGGCTTTGAAACGTTAAAAAACTGTAACAGAGAAGCCCTAAAGCTTCGTGAACTTTACGGCGAAAAGTACATGCCCGGTTTTCATGTGCATCCCGATTATGTGAGTGGGTCTATCGAAGAACTGGAATTTGCCGCGAAAAACAATATTAAAATCATAGGCGAATTGGTTCCCTATATGCATGGCTGGGAGGATTATTCATGCAAGGGATTCTCTGAAATTCTTGATGCAGTGGCAAAATATGATTTCGTTGTGAACATACATACAATGAACCTTGAACATATGGAAAAAATGGCTGCGGCACATAAAAATGTCGTTTTCGTTTTTGCTCATCCCGGTGAAAAATCCAATGTGCTAAAGCATATTGATATTATGAAAAAACTTGACAATGTATACCTTGATTTATCGGGTACAGGCTTATTCAGATATGGTGTTGTCCGCCACCTTGTGGACAATGTCGGTGCGGAGAGGATTCTGTTTGGAACTGACTATCCGATTGGAAATTTGCAAATGTATGTTAATGGTGTTTTAGGTGAAAAACTTTCAGATAGAGAGAAGGAACTCATTTTCAGTGGTAACGCAAAAAGATTACTCTTTTCTATGTGCCGATAAATAATTCCTATTAGCTAATAAATTTTTTATGCCTAACTTGACAAAATCATGGTAAGAATGTCGAATATTGTTGAAAGGAAAAAGCCTCCCCTGTGTAAGGGGAGGTGAGTTTGCGAAGCAAGCTCGGAAGGGTTGCAAATAGAAAGAAACAATCCCTCAGTCAGCTAGGCTGACAGCTCCCTTTACACAAGGGAGCCTTTGAAAGGTTGCATCTAAACCTTATGTGTCGCAATTCCATTATGACAGAGGTAGACCTATGTTTTTAATCGAAAATATAATAATATCGGAAAATACAATATATGATAACATTTTTATAGGGAGAAGGAAAAGTAGAACATGAACAGAATTGAACACAGAGAAGATAGATGGATTTTCCCGTTTGTGGAATATTCATGTGACGATAAAACGGAAAAGCTGCCGCTCGTTATTCAGTTACATGGCGCCGGAGAGCGCGGAGCAGGCAAGGAAGACCTTGAAAAGGTTGATAAACACGGTTTTTCAAAGTACTTAAAAGATGCAAATCATGATTGTATCGTCGTGATGCCGCAATGCCCTGCAAATACGTTTTGGGCGGCACGTGTTGAGTCTATTGTAGCTTTTATCGGGCAGTTGAAAGAAGCGTATAACGTCGATGAAGACAGAGTCTATCTGACAGGACTCAGCATGGGCGGCTTTGGTACATGGTTCACTTCTATGGCAAGACCCGATTTGTTCGCGGCAATTGCTCCCGTTTGCGGTGGTGGTATGGCTTGGAATGCAGGCGTTTTAACAATGCCGATCTGGACGTTTCATGGCACGGCAGACGATGTTGTTAGTGTGAATCAGACGGATGAAATGGTTGCAGCTTTGCAGAATGCCGGTGCAGACGTTACCTACACGCGTGTTGATGGAGAAGGTCATGAAGTTTGGACACATACATACCGTAAAGAAATGATGGAGTGGTTGTTGAGTAAGAAGCGCAACAAGTAAAAGGAGAAAATATTATGGAAAAGCCATTTGAATTTATAAAAAAATTATATGAAGTTCACAAACCCATGCGCGTTAGCAGTGAAAAACTCAAAAAGCTACAGGGTGTTGTGGTTACGGACGCATGGAAAATCACATTGCCGTGTGAAGCCTCTATTGTGGTGCAGAATGCAGCACGGGATTTGCAGGAATATTTCGAGGTTTCAATGGCATGTCGCGTTGCGCTTGAAACGAGCAATATTTGCACAGATAAAAGTATCCATATAGCCATTGATACCAACCTGCCGGAGAGAACGTTTCGCATACATGTTGCCGATTCTATTGAAATTACCGGTTCTGATGATCGATCTCTGGCACAAGGGTGCTATGCTTTGGAAGATGAAATGAATTTAAACGAAGCACCTGTGATTGTGCCCTGTGATAAGCAGTTTCATATTCGTTTTTCGCCAAGAATTATTCATTCGGGCATGCAGTCAGATAACTATCCTGATGAGCATTTGAGAATGCTTGCTCATGCAGGTATCAGTGCCATTAAGGTGGACATCACAGATGTGACAACCGATGAAAAACGGTGTGCCTTTGTGAATGAAATTATCCAGCGGGCAGCTAATTTTGGCATTGATGTCTATAGCTTCAGCACCTTTAAGAATCCCTATCATCCCGATGATGCACAGGCTTATCAGCATTATGACAACACCTATGGTAAGCTATTTGACGTTTGTCCCAAGCTAAAGGGCTTGGTGGTTGTGGGTGAAAGCTGTGAATTTCCGTCTAAGGATGAGCGCACAACAGGCAAAAGCTGGCTTGACTCTTTTGAAGATGAAAAGCCCAGTCCGGGCTGGTTTCCGTGCCGTGACTATCCCCAGTTTGTCACCATGATTCATGAGATTATCCGCAAACATTCTAAAGATGCTGAGCTTGTGTTCTGGACCTATAACTGGGGCTATGAAAAACAGGAATTGCGTGAAGAACTATTGCGTAATATGCCGGAAGATGTTACCTTGATGGCGACCTTTGAAATGTTTGAAGAAGTGAATATTTCTCCAGATGTACAGGAATTTACAACGGATTATACGCTTTGGCAAATTGGCCCCGGTAAATACTTTAAAACAGAATCGGCAGTGGCAAAAGAACGTAATATGCGAATGATTTCCATGACAAATACCGGTGGTAACACATGGGACATTGGTGCGGTGCCGTATTTGCCGGCTCCACAAAGATGGATAGAGAGATGGACAGCTGTTGCTGGTGCACAGGATACACTGCGCTTAGATGGTGTTGAAGAGTCACACTCCTACGGTTTTTGGCCTTCTCTTTTGACGGAACTGGCAAAATATGCTTACATGACACCCATGCCGGACTTGCATGAACTGCTGAAGAAAATTGTGATTCGCGACTTTGGTGAAGAAAATGCAGCTGAGGTCATAGAGATATTTGACCTCTTCTCGCAAGGTATGTCACATTGTGTGTCTACCAACGAAGATCAGTATGGACCGGCTCGCGTGGGTCCTTCTTATCCATTGTTTTATAAGAATTGGGAGTTGATTCCCATAGGACCCGAATCCTCAGTGGCTGTCAACTTTGAAGGCTATCCGGTTTATACCTATAATTTAGACAGAGTTGAAAAGTTACAATACGAGACCGAGGAATACAGAGAAATGGCTCGTTTGTTTGATGAAGGCATTAGACGGCTTGCTGTTGTTGTTTCTAATATGACGGGCAGAAAAGCCAAGGACGCAGAGGAACTGTTAGGGGTTGCCGGCTATATTGCAAACACAGCAAGAACCATCCATCACGTGAAAAGATGGCACTATTTAAAGGGTCAGTTAGGCGTTTATGTGGATGCAACGCCCACCTGGGTTGGCGGCAGAAAGAATATGCCCGATGCTAAAAAGGCTGAAATTCCTTTAACTCCTGCAAAAAATCCAAGACCCATTGTGCTAGAGCTGATTGATATTTTAAAGCGGGAAATTGCCAACGCAGAAGCCACAATTCCTCTTGTGGAGGCAAATTCAAGGCTTGGATATAACCAGGAATTTGATTATTGCTGTTCTCCTGAACAATTAAGATGGAAGATTAAAATGGCTCATCGCACACTTTCCGAAGAACTTTTACCCATGCTGTAAAGATTATTGATGATTTAGAAGAAAGGTGTTATGATTATGAATGTTTTGGCAATTATTTGTCATCCGGATGATATGGAAATTACATGTGGTGGCACTCTGCTCAAATTTAAAAAAGCCGGCCATCATGTTACGGTCTGTAATGTGGCAAACGGAAACATGGGACATTATTCCATTATGCCGGATGAGCTTAGAGTGATAAGACGTAAAGAGGCCGAAAATGCATGTGCGGTGGGCGGTTTTAAATCTGTCACAGCAGATATTGGCGATTTAACGGTGAATGCTTCCGATATGAATCAGGTGAAAAAACTGGTTACCATCATCAGAGCGGAGAAGCCAGATCTCATCATTACGCATCATCCTGAAGATTACTGTTCTGATCATTGTGAAACATCGAAACTTGTTTTTAAAGCGTCCTTTGATGCAACCTGTCCCCACTTTATGCCGGAGTGTGGGGAAGCAGTTGATTTGATGCCACTCTATTATGCCGATACAGACTGGGGCATCAATATGATTCCGACGGAATATGTTGATATTTCAGAAGAAATGGAAACCAAGGAAAAAATGCTGACCTGTCATGAAAGTCAAACTGTCTGGCTGAAAGAGCATGATGGATATGATGTGATTGCAGAGACGAAAAAAATGGCAGCTGCAAGGGGCGCGCAGTGTGGTGTTGCTTATGCTGAAGGGTTTACACCTGCTTTAGTTAGCGGTAGACTTCGCACTTTTAGATTGTTGCCGTAAAAAAAGCGGAGATATCTCAATTGATATCATAAAACCCAATGGGGTGTTTGCATAGAAAAATGGATTTGTGTGTAAATTAAGCCCAAAGCATTTTTTTGATGATTGGGGAGTGACTAAATG
>JAZOBC010000022.1:0-106191 GCA_045595795.1 Clostridia bacterium
CACACTTGTGTGCAGCCAGTAGTATTAGGGCTATGCCCGAAAATGAAAAACCCCCCGTTATACGGGGGGATATTTTACCAATTTTATTGTGCGGTTTTATTTAAAAATTCCCGTTCCATTTCTAAAATGTCCTCAAGCCAATAAACGCCGATATCAAGAGCTGCGTATAAGCTGTCACGCTCTGCTTTTTTGGTCAGGCGTGCGGAACTGATATCGTCACCGTTTTTCTCTAACAGCTCAATGATAACTTTTGATGCAACCTCTAAATCCTTTACCTTTTTGGTTTCTGTAATGGTAAAGCGAGTGATGAAGTTTTCGCTAAAATCACCATAGTAGAGGACGTTACCGTCACGGAGTAACGGTTTTCCCTCATATAATAAATATTCTTTTGCTTTCTTTGCCATTTTTTTCTCCTATCTGCCACATTTGGCGGCGTTTTATTCCTCTAACTCCTTCAGAGTGGATAAATCAATTTCAGCATCCTGATGGCGTCTGGCGCTGTCTTTAATCACTATGAGCTCAGACACCTTAAACTCACTGACTGTGTTTTCTGCTTCGCCATCTAAGCGAATTTGTGCTAAGCCCTTCAGCAAGTTGGTCGAAACGACCACACCGCGACCTGCCGGCGTGTTGACGATGGCGCCGATATTCGGTGTTTCCTTCAGTAACGCTTCATATGCTTCCTGTTCATATTTGAGACAGCACATCAGTCGTCCGCAAGTGCCGGAAATTTTTGTGGGGTTTAAGGACAGAGACTGCTCCTTTGCCATCTTAATAGAAACCGGCTCAAAATCGCCTAAGAACAAAGAACAGCAAAGCGGTCTGCCACAAATGCCAAGACCACCGCGAATTTTAGCTTCATCGCGCACGCCAATCTGTCGAAGCTCAATACGAGTGCGAAAAACAGAAGCTAAATCCTTAACCAGCTGACGGAAATCAACGCGGCCATCTGCGGTGAAATAAAATAAAATTTTACTGCGATCAAAAGTATATTCAACCTCAATGAGGTTCATGTCTAACTGATTTTCCTTGATTTTTGCAAGACAAATGTCATAGGCTTCTTTTTCTTTTTTTGCATTTTCTTTCAAGGTTTTGGTGTCGGCATCTGTTGCCTTGCGCAGAATATTCTTAATAGGAATGGAAAAATTTTTTTCATCAATTTCCTTTTCTGTCATAGCAACAGTACCGTATTCCGTACCGCGAGCAGTCTCCACGATGACGCCGTCTCCAATCTGGAGGACTTGATCGCCCGGATTAAAATAATATATTTTACCTACTGATTTAAATCGGATTCCGATTACCTTAGTCATGAATTTCCTCCTGCATCCTTATCAAAAGTTCAAGCCCGGAAACGGAGAAGCTTGCATTTTTTAGGAGACGCTCTCTGAACCGAATCACAGCCTCCATCATGCGAACCAATCCGCTCGGGGAACAAGAGCTGCGAAAGAGTTTCACAGCTTCTTTTTGATCTGTACAGATCAGTTTTGTTTGATTGTTTATGCTGACTCGCAGACAATCCCGCAGAAAAATCAGCATAAAATCAATCATGTTTTGAATGTTTTCACGATTTTCTGTTAAAAAAAGTTGCATGCTCGGCACAGCATCACGCTCTTTGGTGAGCGAGGTCAGATGTGATATTGTATCACGATAGAGGGCGGCATAAGCATCATCCTCCATCATTTGCAAGCCCTTGCCAATTACGCCTTGTGAAAAAGAAGCCGAGAGCTGGCGCCTTTCGCCGGGAACGGACGCAAACTGCTCAAAATAAGCATGGCATTCCGCTTGCGAAAGTGGCAAAAATTGCATTGCCAAACAACGGGAACGAACCGTTTCAAGCATTTGGTCAGAAGACGTACTCAAAATTATAAAAACAGCATAAGTTGGTGGCTCTTCTAAAATTTTGAGAAGAGCATTTTGTGCGCCATCGGTCATTGCTTCACCATTTTCAATCAAAAACACTTTTCGTTCTGCGTGAAAGGGACGGACATAAGCCTCCTGAATGATTTGCTCGCGCACAACTTCAACACCAATGCTTTTTTTGTCCTCCGGCATTTTTAGCCGAATTAAATCCGGGTGGCTGCCTGAAGCTAACAGTTTGCAAGCAGTGCAGCTTTTGCAAGGAGCACCATCCCGCGGGGACTCACACAAAAGAGAAGCTGCAAAAGCTTCAGCTACAGTTTTTTTGCCGATGCCCTTTGTACCGGTAAATAAATAGGCACTGACAGTACGACCGGTCTGCACGGCATGACGCAATTTTTTGCAAATTAGGTTATGTCCGGCAACATGGCTATAATCAAACTTTTTCAAAACGTTCCACATCCACAACAAATATGGTGGCGCCACCGGTTTCAATTTCCTCAGGATATGCGGCAAAGTCACTGCCTGCTGCTCCTACAAAGGGTTCCGGCGTGAAGATGATTTGCTTTCTCTTCATGCTGTGCTTTGAGATGATATCAACAGCATTTTGTACGGATTCTTCTTCTGTACCAACCAATAAAGTGGTGTTGCCGGCACGAAGAAACCCACCGGTAGAGGCCATTTTCGTTACGGAAAAACCTGCCTTGTTCAGTTCTCTCATGACCAGATTACCATCATCATTGCTTACGATTGCAAAAACTAATTTCATTGCGATCCTCCTATCCGCTGCCGTGGCAGCTATATAATTATGAATGATTTCTATAGATTTCTAACAGAAATGCAGCCAAGTCTTTTGCTGCGTTCGGCTTGGCGATGTGTATCATATTCTGCTTCATAGCAGAAATTTTGTAATCACAGTGAAGCAACTGATACACGGCCTCTGTGATCGGGAACGTATGACTGACTGACATCGCAATACCGTTATTGAGCATGAACTCTTTGTTTCGGTCTTCCTGCCCGGGGATGGGGTCTAACATAATGATGGGCAGATTTTTTGCCATTGCCTCTGAGGTGGAAAGACCACCAGGTTTTGTGATAATGCAGTCTGCAGCATCCATCAGGATTGATACTTGATCGGTATAACCGTAGTTGATGATGGTTTTATGCTTAGACAGTGCATCAATTCTACTTTTGAGTTTTTTGTTGTTTCCACAAACGGTCACCAACTGAAAATCTTCCTGCATGCGGTCTAAATCACGCACGGTAGACAAAACGTTGTTACCAAACCCCATGGAACCCATCATTAAAAGAATGGTGAAACGGTCTTTGAGCCCCAGCTTTTCTCTTGCTTCCTTTTTTGGCAACTGTTGTGCAAAGTGGGGTCGGATTGGAATACCGAAGGGTTTAATCCGTTCAATAGGACACCCTTTTCTTGCCATCTGGTAATTTAACAGCTCTGTGGCAGTGATATAATAATCAAAATCTGCATCCTCCCAAAAGGGGTGTACGGTATAATCCGTTACAACGGCAATTGTTTTGGCGCGCAGAGGATATTTTTTCTTTAAATAGGTAATGGCAATTGCTGAAAAATTATGAGTCGAAACAATGATATCAGGATCATACTGTTTAAGATAGGTCAAAAGCTTTCCATTTAAAACCGACTTAAGCAGCTTGCCGAGATTAGAGTTTTTTGCGGCGTTTCGGTGATCTGCCATATCATAAAAGGTGCCATACATTCTGGGAGCAACTTTGGTGGAAAATAAATATCCCCTCTGCAGCGAATCGGCCAAAACGGGACTGATATGATCAAACACATCCAAAAAACGGCATTCTATGTCCTCGTTTCCCTGAAGGCATTCCAAAACAGCTTTGGCTGCTTGGTGATGACCATAACCGGTGGGGACAGATAAAAACAGAATTTTCATGCTGATGCCCTCCTTTTCATGTCGCAGATTGCGACACAAGGCAAATCTTAAAACAGGCCGGGAATGTTGAAACCGCCGGTCAGACTTGCCATTCCCTCTTCCATCATGGCTGATGCCTTGTTGCCGGCTTCATTCACAGCAGCAACGACTAAGTCTTCTAACATTTCAATATCATCAGGGTCAACAATTTCGGGTGACAGCTTAACAGAAACCAACTCACGGCTTCCCTTCATGGTAACAGTAACAGCTCCACCACCGGCGGTTGCCTCGACAGTTTTTTCACTGATTTCCGTCTGCAGACGTTCCATTTCCTCCTGCATTTGCTGCACACGCTGTGCCATTGCCATTTTATTGGGATTTCCACCGCCACCGGTGAATTTATTAACTTTTGCCATTTTTGTTTCCTCCGTATCTTTTCATTAGCCGCAAAGTGCGGTCAGATAATTTCTATTTCGTTAAAATCTTTTCCTAATTCCAAAAGACGTTCAAACGCGTCGCCGTTACTATCCGAAAGTCCTGCCTCTTTTTCGGAGAGACACTGCACCTCCATAGTGCTTCCGGTGACGGACTGGATAGCAATTTGAATCAGCTCTAAATTGCCTGCACGCGACACCACGGTTTTATTCATCATTGCATCTTTAGGAAAAACTAATGAGAATTTATTTTGCAGCAGCGTAGGGGTTGCACGGTTGATATGTGGAAGTACCGGTGCACCACCGTGGGCGCGAATGAAATCCTTGATTTCTTCAAATTTTGCAATGGAAGGATGCATGCCTTCGGCTTCTGCTTGATTTTCTGCAGGGGATTTCGGTACGGGCTGAGAATCCAAGACGGGCTGTGCTGTAAATTCTGCCGGTGGTTCCGGTGGGGGAGCATCATCCCAGGGAGGAAGATCCTCCTCTTGGACCGCAGCAGGGGATGTTACCAAAAAATTCCCTTGCGCAAGGCGGTTCTCCAAGTCTGCCACACGGGCATATAAAGCCTCAACCGATTGATCATAGGAAGGCTCAGCAAGCTTAACGAGTGCCAGTTCATACACCGTTCTGCCATAGCCGGAAACTTTGGCAGACGCAACAGCTTCATTTAAAGTTTTCAAGCAAAAAATCAGCTTTTCACGGCTGAAGTCTTCTACCAGCTTTTGCATGCGCGCCAAGTATTCCGGAGACGTGTTTACAATTTGTTGCGGTTCTTTTGTCACCTTAACAACCAACAAATCGCGCAGAAAATGGGTTAAGCGGTCAATGAATACTTCCGGTTCTTTTCCGCTTTCAATCACATGATCAAAAACATAAAGCGCAGCGCCGCTATCGTTTTGTGCAAATGCCTGACAGACTTGGAATAGCGCATCGTAGTCTGTGATGCCGATGATGTTTAACAGGTCATCATAGCTGATTTCGTCATCACTATAGCCTAAAACTTGTTCTAAAATACTCAGAGAGTCGCGCATAGAACCATCGCCCAATTCTGCCACCATGTTTAAAGCGTCCGGAGCCACACGGCGACCCGAGGCATCCAAAATGGTTTGCAGGCGGCTGACGATGGCACTGGTGGTGATTCTTTTAAAATCAAACCGCTGACAACGGGACAATACCGTTGGGGGAATTTTATTGAGTTCGGTGGTTGCCAAAATAAACAAAACATGTTCCGGTGGTTCTTCCAATGTTTTCAACAATGCGTTAAAGGCCTGCGTGGTTACCATATGAACCTCGTCAATGATATAGACCTTTTTTTTACCGCGTGTCGGCAGAAATGCCACATCGTCAATAATCTCACGAATGTTTTCTACTTTATTGCGGGAAGCACCGTCCATTTCAACAACGTCTAAAATGCTGTCATCTAAAATGCCTTTGCAGTTTTCACACTCGTTGCAGGGATTTCCGTCCTGAGGATTCAAACAGTTGACGGCACGCGCCAAAATTTTTGCTGTGGAGGTTTTACCTGTGCCACGGGTGCCACAGAATAAATAAGCGTGAGCGAGATTGCCGGACTTGATTTCATTTCGCAGGGTTTTGGTAATGTGTTCCTGACCTGCCACGTCATCAAAAGTCATGGGGCGCCACGTTCTGTAAAGAGCCTGATATGCCACCCTGAGGTACCTCCTTTACAAGTGTATGTGGTAGAACAAAATCTCTGCCTATACGAAAAAAACCGCACAATGGGCGGAATTTACATACCGATTCACACCGGGTAGTCCTGCATCACATCCAAGACACCGCTTATCGCTGCTTGGTTCCCCATCTGACGAGGTTCACAGGCTCAGATTGCGCAGGACCCGGCCGACAACGCTTGCGCGTTGAACGCTAAATTATGGTGGATAAAAAGGAGATTTTGCAAAAACCCCGCCTTTTATACCTTTTATATATGTATTATAACATATATATAATGAAGATTCAACAGTTTTTTTTCAACAAAAAGAGTAAAAAGAAGGAAAGGAGAACGCTTTACATTCATACGGATGTATTTTTGGATGTTCGTAAAAAACATCTTTACAAATTTTTTGATTTGTAGTAGTGTATTATGAGAAGTCGTTTAAAAATTTTCCTTGCAAAAGTTTTATGATAAGGAAGGAATGTCAGCGTTGACGGAGCTAAAATATTGGTTGTGGCTAACCTTAAAGCGTGAGCTATCTGCCCGTAAAGTTACGATGCTATTAGAGCACTTCGGAACACCGGAGGCTGTTTTTGCCGCAGAGTCGGCTGATGTTGAACAGATTGAGAACTTGGGTCAAAAAGAAAGCGAAGCAGTTTTGGATAAAAGCCTTCGCCGCGCAAGCACTGTGATTGAAGATTGTAAGCGAAAGAACGTTAAAATTCTGACCTATGACAGTCCGTATTATCCTGAGCTTCTTGCTAAAATTTACGACCCGCCTTATGTATTGTATGCCAGATGCAGGGAAAGAATAGACCTGAATGAGCATGTGACGGTTACAGTTGTCGGAACGCGGCGTGCATCTTCTTATGGGGTTCGTTCTGCCGAAACGCTTGGTTCTGCTCTTGCAGAAAATGGTGTGACGCTGGTCAGCGGTATGGCAAAGGGAATTGATGCAGCAGCTATGTCCGGTGCTCTTTCAGCAGGTGGCAAGGTTGTTGCGGTTTTAGGTTCCGGTGTGGATATTTGCTATCCACTGGAAAACCTTGAACTGATGCAACGAACAATAGATTGTGGGATTGTGCTTTCGGAATTTCCACCGGGAACACCACCATTTTCAAGGAATTTTCCTGTTCGCAATCGCATTATCAGCGGGTTGTCTTTGGGGACTGTAGTAGCTGAGGCGCCGAGGCGCAGTGGTGCCTTAATCACTGCTCGTGTTGCAGCAGAACAAGGCAGAGATGTGTTTGCGATTCCGGCTGATATCACAAGGAAAGAGGCGCGCGGTTCTAATCAGTTGATTCATGATGGCGCTAAGCCGATTTTGTCAGTTGAGGATGTTTTGGGCGAATATAGAAGCCTCTATGGTGCACGTTTTGAAAAGAACCGTCCCGTATGGAAGGATTTGCCGACAGAAGCAGTTATGCCTGCTGTGCAAACGGAAGTTTTAAAACCGAAACAGTCGGTAGAGGAGCGCTTTGCGCAGATGAATTTAAGCGACATAGAGCGGCGTGTGCTTTCGCTGCTTTCAGAAGAACCGAAGCATATTGACACTTTGACGGCAAGCGGAATGTCTGCAGCAGAGTTGTCAGCCACCCTGACGCTATTGGAAATGAAGGGTGTTGTTCGGGGAATGCCCGGTAGACAGTATTGTTTGCAGGAGGCATCGGAACGATAGAATCAAGCAAGGAGGAACATCATGGCAACAAATTTGGTTATTGTGGAGTCGCCTGCAAAGGCGAAAACCATTAAGCAATATCTGGGGAAATCCTATAGCGTCATGGCGTCCTTCGGTCATGTCAGAGATTTGCCGAAGAGCCAAATGAGCATTGATTTAGAAGGGGATTTTCAGCCTAAATATATCACCATTCGCGGTAAAGGTGACCTTTTATCCAAACTGAAAAAGGCAGCCAAAGAATCTAAAAAGATTTATCTTGCAACTGACCCTGACCGTGAGGGTGAGGCCATCAGCTGGCATCTGGCCAGTCTTTTGGATATTGATGAGACAGAAAAATGCCGTATTACATTTAATGAGATTACAAAAACGGCAGTGAAAAATGCGATTACGGCTCCCAGAGCCATTGATAAAGATTTGGTGGATGCCCAGCAGGCGCGTCGTGTGCTTGACAGAATTGTGGGTTATTCTATCAGCCCAATTTTGTGGAAAAAAGTGAAAAAAGGTCTTTCTGCCGGTCGTGTGCAGTCTGTAACCTGCAAACTGATTTGCGACCGCGAAAAAGAAATCGAGGCCTTTGTTCCTGAAGAATATTGGCTTTTGGATGCGCATCTTAAAGAGCAGAAAACCGGCAAAAGCTTTGTGGCTGAATTTTACGGCAAAAAGGGAAAGAAAATGAAGCTTTCCGATCAGGCGGTTGTCAACCGGGTTCTGGAGGATTTAAAATCAGCTTCTTTTTCTGTTGAATCTGTGAAAACAGGCGAGAAAAAACGCCATCCGGCACCGCCGTTTATCACCAGTACTTTGCAGCAAGAGGCATCCCGTAAGCTTGGTTTTACCGTTAAGCGGACCATGATGGCAGCTCAGAATCTCTATGAAGGTATAGCGGTGCCCGGTCATGGTACAGTGGGTTTGATTACCTACATGAGAACGGATTCTCTGCGTATCTCAAATGAAGCGATTGCAGAGGCAAGAGCCTATATCGGTGCAGAGTTTGGCAAGGAGTTTTTACCTTCTGCAGCGCGGGTATATAAAACCAAGAGCACAGCGCAGGATGCCCATGAAGCCATCAGACCTACGGTTTTAGAATTGACCCCGGCTTCTTTAAAGGGTGTTCTGACGCCGGATATGTATAAGCTATATAAACTGATTTGGGAGCGTTTTGTTGCCTGTCAGATGGAGTCGGCGGTTTATAACACCGTTCAGGCGGACATTGCTGCCGGAGACTATCTCTTTAAAGCAAGTGGTCGTCAGCTGAAATTCAAGGGCTTTACAGTGCTTTATGTAGAAGGCAGCGATGATGGAGAAGAGGAAAAGAATGCCAAGCTGCCACCTTTGTCAGACGGTGATCAGCTCAGCACGGAAAAGTTAGACAGCTCTCAGCACTTCACCCAGCCGCCACCGCGTTATACGGAAGCAACACTCATTAAAACCTTAGAAGAGAAGGGAATCGGCAGACCCAGTACCTATGCTCCTACCATTACAACCATCACCGCCAGGGGCTATGTGAGCCGTGATAAAAAGCAGTTTGTGCCTACGGAGCTTGGCAAGGTGGTAACCGAGATTATGTCAGAGCATTTTTCTGATATTGTTGATGTTGCCTTTACGGCTAACATGGAGCAATCTTTAGATGCCATTGAAGAAGGCGACGCAGATTGGGTAAACCTTCTCAGAGAGTTTTATAAACCGTTCTCTGAAAAGGTTCAGAAAGCGGAAAAGCAATTGGAAAAAGTTAAAATTGCCGATGAAGTTTCGGATGTTATTTGCGAAAAGTGCGGACGAAACATGGTGTATAAAATGGGTCGTTTCGGTAAGTTTTTAGCTTGTCCCGGCTTTCCGGAATGCCGGAATGCTAAGCCCATCACAAAAGAGACCGGCGCTAAATGTCCGAAATGCGGCGGTGCTATTTTGGAGAAAAAATCCCAACGCGGCAAAAAGTATTATGGCTGTGAACACAATCCTACCTGCGATTTTATGAGTTGGGATCAGCCTCTGGCTAAGGAAAACTGCCCTAAATGCGGTGGTTTGCTCTTGCAGAAAAACGGCAGAGCTCAAAAGATTGTTTGCTATAATGAGTCATGCGATTTTGAAAGAAAACTATAAAAAATATGATAACCGCAGTAAAAGGAAAATCCTTTTTACTGCGGTTGTTTTTTTGCTTTCAAAAAAGGGGAATTTTTAAAAACCCCTTAAAAACGCCCCTGTATTCTTTTTTTGATAAAAACCTTGCATTTTGTATTGTTTTATGGTATAATATGCCTAAAGGCTATTTTTGAAAGCCATTCGGCAAAAAGCAACCGGAGGTAAAAATGGAAAATAAAGTAAGCACCCAATATGATGAAACCCAAATTCAGGTCCTGGAGGGTCTGGAAGCGGTCAGAAAACGTCCCGGTATGTACATCGGTTCAACCTCTGCCCGCGGTCTGCATCACTTAGTTTATGAAATTGTAGACAACTCCATTGACGAGGCGTTGGCCGGCTATTGTAAAAATATTACGGTTGACATTAACGGCGACAACTCTATTACTGTGACTGACGACGGTCGTGGTATTCCCATCGGCATTCATCCGAAAATGGGTATTCCGGCTGTTGAAGTCGTGTTTACGGTTTTGCACGCCGGCGGTAAGTTCGGTGGCGGCGGCTATAAAGTATCCGGCGGTTTGCACGGTGTGGGCGCCAGCGTTGTAAATGCCTTGTCTGAGTGGCTTGAGGTTCGTGTGCATGACGGAAAAAATGTGCACATGCAGCGTTATGAGCGGGGTAAATCCTGCGGACCTTTAACTGTGGTCGGCACCACTGATAAAACGGGTACAGAAGTTACCTTTATGCCGGATGACCAGATTTTTGAAACCTTAGAGTTTGAATTTGATGTGCTTCTCACTCGTTTGAGAGAGCAAGCATTTTTAAACAAAGGGATTCATATCACCTTAGAAGATAAACGAGCTGAGGAAGAAACCATTGCAGATATGAAATATGACGGTGGTATTTCTGAGTTTGTTCAATACTTAAACAGAAGCAAAACACCCCTTCACGAAGAAGTGATTTATTTTGAAGCAGAGCGTGATGATGTGGTGGTTGAAGTTGCAATGCAATATAACGATTCTTATTCTGAAACCATTGTCAGCTTTGCCAATAACATCAACACCACAGAAGGTGGTACGCATGAAACCGGCTTTAAAACATCTTTGACAAGAGTGCTCAATGATTATGCTAAAAAGCATGGCTTGATTAAAGATAACGATAAATCCCTCTCCGGTGAGGATGTTCGTGAGGGCATCGCAGCGGTTATTTCCGTTAAGGTTAAGGAGCCGCAATTTGAGGGACAGACCAAAACCAAGCTGGGTAACAGTGAGGTTCGTGGCCTGACCGAGTCCATCATGAGTGAAAAGGTTGAAACCTTCTTAGAAGAAAATCCCGCGTCTGCCAGAACCATTATTGAAAAAGCGTTAACGGCAGCCCGCGCTCGCGATGCGGCCAGAAAGGCAAGAGATTTAACCCGCCGAAAAAATGCTTTAGACAGCACCTCAACGCTGCCGGGTAAACTGGCCGACTGTTCTGACAGAAATCCTGAGAATACAGAGATATACATCGTCGAGGGTGACTCGGCAGGCGGTTCTGCCAAGCAGGGCCGTGACCGTTCCTTCCAGGCAATTCTTCCCTTGTGGGGTAAGATGTTAAACGTTGAAAAAGCCCGACTGGATAAGGTATATGGCAATGACAAGCTGATGCCTGTTATTACCGCGCTGGGTGCTGGTATAGGAGAAGAATTCAACATTGAAAAGCTGCGCTATCATAAAATTATTATTATGGCGGATGCCGATGTTGACGGTCAGCATATCAGAACACTGCTGCTCACGTTTTTCTTCCGTCATATGCGTCCCTTGGTTGAGCATGGCTATGTGTATATTGCGCAGCCACCGCTTTATAAGGTATATAAAGGCAAAAAAGAGGCTTATGCCTACACAGATCCTGAACTGCAGACCTTGTTAGCTGAATTTGGCAGCGATGCAAAAGTGCAGCGCTACAAAGGTCTTGGTGAAATGAATCCCGAACAGCTGTGGGAAACCACAATGAATCCCGAAACCCGCACGATGCTCCGCGTAGAGCTGGAGGATGCGGTGGCAGCCGATGAAATTTTCACCGTGCTCATGGGTGACAGCGTGGAACCCCGTCGTGAGTTCATTGAGAAAAACGCGAAGTTTGTTCAGAATCTGGATATATAATTTGAGGTGTTATGCCTGTTAAAGGAGCTTCTATATGCAAGAATTTGAAAATCAGACGATTATTCCTGTTGAAATAACCAAGGAAATGAAAAAATCCTATATTGATTACGCTATGAGCGTTATCGTTGGTCGTGCATTGCCGGATGTTCGTGACGGTTTAAAGCCGGTTCACAGACGTATTTTATATGCAATGTATGAGGCCAATCTCTATCCCGACCGTCCTTACAAAAAGTGTGCGACCACGGTCGGCGATGTGTTGGGTAAGTACCATCCCCATGGTGATGCATCGGTTTATGATGCCCTGGTGCGTTTGGCGCAGGATTTCTCCATGCGTTACCCGTTGGTAGACGGTCACGGTAACTTTGGTTCCGTTGACGGTGATCCGGCGGCTGCTTACCGTTATACGGAAGCCAGAATGGCTAAAATCTCGATGGAAATGCTGACAGAAATTGAAAAGCAAACCGTTGATTTTATGCCTAACTATAATGAAGACAGACAAGAGCCCACTGTGTTGCCTTCCCGTTTCCCCAATCTGTTGGTAAACGGTTCATCCGGTATTGCGGTCGGTATGGCAACCAACATTCCGCCTCATAATTTAGGCGAAGTGGTCGATGGGATTGTTGCCTTGATTGACGACCCGGAAATTTCTATCGAGGGCTTGTGCGAGCACATTAAAGGCCCCGATTTCCCGACTGCCGGTATAATTATGGGTCTTTCCGGCATTCGCAGTGCTTATGAAACCGGTCGCGGTAAAATTGTGATGCGTGCCCGTAGCGAAATTGAGCAGATGGCAGGGGACAAGCAGCGCATCGTTGTAACGGAACTGCCTTACCAGGTTAACAAGGCAAGACTCATTGAAAAAATTGCTGAACTTGTTAAGGAAAAACGTGTGGAAGGCATTGCAGCCCTGCGCGATGAGTCTGACCGTGATGGTATGCGCATGGTCATTGAGCTGAAGCGTGATGTGAATGCCAGCGTTATTTTAAATCAGCTGTATAAATACACGCAGTTGCAGGAAACCTTCAGCATCATTATGCTTGCCATTGTGGGAAAAGAGCCTAAGGTTTTGAACCTGAAGGAAATGTTGCAGCACTATTTGGATTTCCAGAAGGATGTTATTGTTAGAAGAACCCGCTTCGACTTGAACAAGGCTGAAGCCCGTGCACATATTTTGGAAGGTTTGCGGATTGCTCTTGACCATATTGACGAAATCATCAAGGTTATCCGTTCCAGCTATGACGATGCAAAGCCGAAGTTGATGGAGCAGTTTAATCTGTCTGACGTGCAGGCTCAGGCGATTTTGGATATGCGCTTAGCGCGGTTGCAGGGCTTAGAGCGTGAGAAGATTGACAGTGAATATGAGGAACTGCAAAAGCTGATTGCTCATTTGACTGAAGTGCTGGGCAGCGAAGCCATGGTGCTGGACATTATCAAGGAAGAACTTTCAGCTATTCGGGATAAATACGGCGACGAGCGCCGCAGTGAAATCACAGCTCATGCAGATGAAATTAACATCGAAGACCTCATTGAGGAAGAAGATGTGGTGATTACGCTGACCCACTTTGGCTATGTGAAGCGTATGCCTGTTGATACCTACACGGCGCAGCATCGCGGCGGTAAGGGTATTATGGGTATGACCACCAGAGAAGAGGACTTTGTGGAGAAACTGTTTGTAACCAGCACCCATAATCATGTTCTGTTCTTTACCAACAAGGGTAAAATGTATCGCTTAAAGGCCTACGAAATTCCCGAAGCAGGCAGACAAGCCAAGGGCACAGCCATTGTCAATCTGTTGCAGCTTGACGGTGATGAAAAGGTAACAGCCACCATCTGTGTGAAGGAATTTGAAGCAGATAAATATCTGTTCTTTGCAACCCGTAAGGGCGTTGTGAAGAAAACTGACTTCATGGCGTATAACACCGCCAGAAAGAGTGGTCTTGCTGCAATCGTGTTAGATGAAGATGATGAGCTGATTAATGTTGAGCTGACCGATGGCAAGCAGGACGTGCTCCTTGCAAGCTACAGAGGCATGTGTATTCGCTTTAATGAAGAGGATGTTCGTCCTTTGGGCAGAGTCTCTCACGGTGTTCGCGGTATTCGACTGGCGAATGAAGGCGACTATGTGGTTGGCATGGGTATTGCCAAGGAAGATAGTGACCTTCTGGTCGTAACGGAAAACGGCTATGGCAAAAAGACCTCTTTGGACGAATATAAAACTCAGAACCGTGGTGGTCAGGGTGTTAATACCTATCGTTTGACTGATGCAACCGGTAACATTGCCGGCATTCAGGTGGTTGAGGAAAAGGATGACATTATGCTGATTACCTCTGATGGTACCATCATTCGTATGAAAACCAGAGAAATCAGCCGCATTGGCCGTCTGACCAAGGGTGTGCGTCTCATGCGCTTAGATGATGTGCAGGTGGTTTGCGTGACTCGAACCGATGAACAGGTTGAATCAGAATCAGAAGACGATTTTGAAGAAGGCACGGGGACTGGTGCTGAAACCGGCACGGATGAATAAAATCCACATAGCGGGAGCGTGATATAATGAAGCATTATAATGACAGAATCCGGGATTTGCGTGAGGCAAAGAAATTGACTCAACAGCAGATTTCAGATGTGTTGGGTATTCGCCAACAGGTGTATTCTAAATATGAGTTGGGCGTTCGTTCCCTTCCTCTGGAGCATTTGATGAAGCTTTGTAAATATTATGGCGCTTCAGCTGACTGGATTTTGGGACTTAAAGAAGAGGAATAAGATAGACAACAAGAGACTGCAGCGGTGCTGCGGTCTCTTTCTGTGTATCTTGATATAAAAAAAGAATTATATACTCTAGATAAGAGGACTTGAGTTTCTGCCTTGTTATACAGGGCAGAAACTCATTTTTTTGCTCAAAATTTCCCTGTATATCGTTGAAAATAGGTGGACAGTTTTCTTGATTTTTGAAAAATATCGTTGAACTTTATTTTGAAATAAAGGGATTTTGTTAGGTTTTTATGTTCATTGTAAAAAGTGATGAGATTTGTCTGTATTTATTTACAAACAATGAGTTTTGTAGTATAATAATTCCTGCAATTTATTTTTACGAGGTAATATTATGAAAACAGCATACATAAAATATCTTCTTGCTCTATTACTGTTTGGAAGTAATGGTATTGTAGCAAGTCAGATATTATTAAATAGTTATGAAATAGTCTTTTTAAGGACTTTAATAGGTAGCATCCTATTGATTATTCTTTTCAAATTATCAGGTGGCAAATTTACGTTTCCTAAATACAGAAAAGATTTATTGTTTATAATGCTATCGGGAATAGCAATGGGTACAAGTTGGATGTTCTTGTATGAGGCTTATCAGCAAATAGGTGTTGGTATATCTTCTCTGATTTATTATTGTGGTCCTGTTATAGTAATGATATTATCCCCTATGATTTTCAAGGAAAGACTTACATATCCTAAAATAATAGGTTTTCTAATTGTTGTTGTAGGTTTGTTGTTAGTAAATGGTAATGTATCGGGAGAAAATACAAATATTTGGGGAATAACCTGTGGTGGTATGTCTGCTCTGATGTATTTCTTTATGGTTACACTAAATAAGAAGTCAAAGCAAATAACAGGAATGGAGAACTCAACAATTCAATTAACAGTAAGTTTCTTGACAGTTGCGGTCTTTGTCTTATTCAAGCAAGGTCTTATGATAGATTTATCAGGAGTTAATTGGTTTGCAGTAATATTCTTGGGGGTTGTTAATACAGGTATTGGCTGCTATTTGTATTTTTCGCCTTTATCTAAATTACCTGTTCAGTCTGTAGCAGTTCTTGGTTATTTAGAGCCTTTGTCAGCAGTAGTATTCTCCGCTGTGTTATTATCAGAAACAATGAGTATAATCCAAATAGTAGGTGCAACCTTAATAATAGGTGGTGCAATGTTTGGAGAATTAGTAAAACCCAAAATAAAAAATTAAATATGTTTGTTGACGAGCTTTGAGCCTTTTCGTTCAAGGCTCTTTGTTTATTGTGAAAAGAATAAATAGTGGTATTATGCAACGATATTTTTGCTCATTTTAAAGGTTTTGGAGGTTATTTATGTAGGTATGACAATGGATACCCGCTAAAGTCTATTTTGCTAGAGTATATAAAAAAAGAATGAACGACTTGACTTTAATTCATTTATCGTTTATAATATATTTTTATAGAAAAAAGAGTTTGAATCTTTTGGCGGTGATACAATGGAAAACAGCGAAAAAATTAAAAAAAGTCTGGAGTCATTTCAGAGCATTATGCTTGAAAATGCTCAGATTCCTGCTGAAAAATGCAATAACTATAAAGTCAAGCGCGGACTTCGTAACAGCGACGGAACCGGTGTACTGGCCGGTGTAACCAATATTGGTAATGTACACGGTTATGTGGTTTCGGAAGATGAAAAAATGCCCGATGACGGCCGTTTGCGCTACCGTGGCATTGATGTTGCTGAAATCGTGGCTGCCTGCGAGAAAGAACATCGCTTTGGCTACGAAGAAGTTTGTTACCTGATTTTATTTGGCAAGCTCCCTAACAAAACAGAACTGGAAGAATTTAAATCTGTTATGGGTGTTCTGCGGCATGTGCCCTATGACTTCCGCGAGGATATCATTATGCGTTGCCCCAGCCCGGATATTATGAATAAGCTTGCCCGTGCGGTCTTGTCAACCTATTCCTATGACCCTGAACCGGATGCGACCGACCTTTTGAACTTGATTCGTCAGGCGATGGTCTTGGTATCCCGTGTGCCGACCATGGTGGCTTATGCCTATCAGTCCAAGCTTCATTATTACGACGGCAAGAGTTTATATATTCACCATCCGCAGGAAGATTTAAGTACGGCAGAGAACTTTTTGTTCATGATCCGCCCGGACAATCAGTATACCCGGTTAGAAGCTGAAATTTTAGACCTTGCGTTGATTTTGCATGCAGAGCATGGCGGCGGTAATAACTCTGCGTTTACCACACGTGTGGTTTCGTCCTCCGGCAGTGATACCTATTCTGCCATTGCAGCAGCAATCGGCTCTTTGAAAGGCCCTCGTCACGGTGGCGCGAACCGTAAGGTGATGGGCATGATTGATGATTTTAAGGCGAACATTGAAGACATCCGTGATGCTGACCAGGTGGCGGCTTATATTGAAAAAACCCTGAAAAAAGAAACCTATGACCATTCAGGTCTGGTTTATGGTATGGGTCATGCAATTTATACCTTATCTGACCCCAGAGCCGTTATGCTGAAGAAAAAGGCAGCAGAACTGGCTGACATCACTGGCTACGAAGATGAATTTGGGCTCTATTGCATGATTGAAGAACTGACGCCGGAGGTTTTTGCGCGTGTTCGCGGTTCAAAAGCAATGTGTGCTAATGTGGACTTATATTCCGGTCTTGTGTATAAAATGCTGAACATTCCGTCAGAACTTTATACGCCGATGTTTGCCATTGCGCGTATGGTTGGTTGGTGTTCGCACCGCATCGAGGAAGTTCTCTACGGCGGCAAAATCATTCGTCCGGCATATAAAAGCGTCTCACAAAACAAGAATTATGTTCCAATTACAAAACGTTCGTAACGAAAAAGACTGTTTCGCTAATGCGAAACAGTCTTTTTCGTTTAATCATGATATTTTCTTTGTTTGAACTTTAAAAACAACCAGAAAAATCAACAGTTGATTTGATGAGTTCCACAAAAATTTTTTATTTGCAGTTAACTAAAAAAGCAATGTTCAATTAAAATTTTTATGCCCATGGCAATTAAAATAATACCGCCTGCAATTTGTGCCCTGCTTCCCAATGCAGCACCGGCTCGCTTGCCCAATGCAGCACCCATCGTGCAGAGGCAAAAGGTAATTAGTCCAATGGTCATCACACTTGTCCATATGTTCAGAGACATAAATGCGAAGCTAACGCCGGCAGCTAAAGCGTCAATGCTGGTGGCAATCGCTAAAACAAGAAGTAGCCGCACCTGCGTGCTGCAAACGGCAGATTCTTCACCACGCACGACATCGAGAATCATTTTGGTGCCGATATAGCCTAAAAGAATAAATGCAATCCAATGATCCAACACCATGATATAGCTACTGAACAACCGACCGGCACTCCAACCGATGAGCGGCATTAGCATCTGGAAAAAGCCAAAGAACAAACCAAACTTTAGTGCGTCTACCAGTCGCAGATTGGAAATACTCATACCGCCTGACAAAGAGACGGCAAAGGCATCCATCGAAAGACCGATAGCAATCAGCAGAAGCTCGGAAATGTGCATTGTGCACCTCCTGTTTATGGGTTTACTGAATCCTCTGCCGTGGCCATAGCAGAAGGGGTGGCAGGCTTTTTAACGGAACGGTTCATGCCGATAAATTCGCCGCCTTCTTCAATGACCAAAGAGCCGGTTTCAATGTTACCC
Source organism: Clostridia bacterium (assembly GCA_045595795.1). Classification (GTDB taxonomy): domain Bacteria; phylum Bacillota; class Clostridia; order UBA1381; family UBA9506; genus UMGS755. Next base: position 18,189 of record JAZOBC010000022.1, read on the forward strand.
TCCAAAACGCCGGTGCTTTTAATCAAAAGCTGTTCTGTGGTGGTAACATTACCGCACAGTTTGCCGGCAACAATCAATGCCAAAGCAGTGATGTCCCCTTCAACAACAGCGGTTTCGGTTAAAATCACCTCGCGGCTTGAATTGATGCTGCCGCGAACTGTGCCGTCGATTTTGATGGCACTTTCGGAGACAATATCTCCGGTCAGGCAGGTTTTTTCGCCAATTAAAACATCTACGCTAACGTATTTGAATTTTTTTAAGTTCATAAAGTTGCTCCTTTTATAGAGAGCTTATGAAATTTTACAGCTCAAATTTATCATGAATTGCACGAACGGCTTTATCTTCAAGGCCTGCATCAATCAGCACAGAAACCTTGATTTCAGAGGTAGCAATCATGTGAATGTTAATCTGAGCTTCATAGAGAGCTTCAAACATTTTTGCTGCAACACCGGGGTTAGAAACCATGCCGGCACCAACAATGGAAACCTTGGCAACATCCTTGGTGGAGCTAACAGTCTCGTAAGCAATGACATCTTTGTTTTCTTCTAAAATAGCCAGTGCTTCTTCTAAGTGAGATTCTGAAACTGTGAAGCTGATATCCTTTAAGCCGTTGTGGCCGATAGACTGCAGAATTACGTCTACATTAATGTTCTTTTTAGCAAGCAGGGAGAAGATTCTGAATGCTTTTCCCGGTGTATCATCAATGCCGCAAAGAGAAATACGGGCAACGTCCTTATCCTTTGCAACACCTCTAACCAACATTTTTTCCATATTAACAACCTCCTTGACAATGGTGCCCTCTGCCCGGGTCAGGCTTGAACGGACACAAATGTTTACATTGTATTTTTTACCCATTTCAACTGAGCGGTTGTGGAGAACATTTGCTCCCAAACTTGCCAGCTCCAGCATTTCATCAAAGGTAATTTCATCTAACTTTGAAGCATTTGGTACAATACGGGGATCGGTGGTATATACACCGTCAACGTCTGTATAGATTTCACACACATCGGCATGGAGAGCTGCGGCTAAGGCAACAGCTGAGGTATCGGAACCGCCGCGACCTAATGTGGTAATATCGCCATAGCGGTTAATGCCCTGGAAGCCGGCAACAATGATGATGTTGTTTTTGTCCAGTTCCTTCTGCACGCGTTCAGAATCAATTTTTCTGATGCGAGCGCCGGAATATTTGGAATCTGTGTGCATACCTACCTGCCAACCGGTTAAGGAAACAACGGGGAATCCCAGCTTTTCAATGGCCATGGCAAGGAGGGAAATTGAAATCTGCTCACCGGTGGAAAGCAGCATATCCATCTCACGTTTTGAAGGGTTGGGGTTAATTTCTTTTGCTTTTTCAATCAAATCGTCTGTGGTGTCGCCTTGAGCAGACACAACAACAATGACTTGATTACCGGCTTTGTATGTGCTCGTGATGATATCTGCAACGTTATAAACACGTTCTGCATTTGCTACCGACGAGCCGCCGAATTTTTGAACAATTAGACTCATATGATCAGTCCTTTCCAATTGATAACGCCTAACGGCAATGAATATACTTAAACAGTATGGTTACGAATAAACAAAACACCTAAGGTATCAGCACCGCAATGAGAAGAAATGGTGCAACCGGCACGGGTGACAAGCACCTCAGAGAACAGGCCACTCTCTTTCACTGCCTGATATGCGGTTTCGACAATTTCATCGGCACAACCGGCATGAGTCACAAAAACACGCTTTGTATCAATATCGCCGCCTGCCAAGCATTCTTCAACATATTTTTGTACAACAGCTTTAAATTTGCCGCGATATTTTTTAAATACGTCCATCTTGCCGCCACGAACAGCGATACAAGGCTTAATGCTTAAGAGATTTGCTCCCAATGCAGATAAAGCACTGCAACGACCGCCCTTGTGCAAGTATTCAAGATTTTCGATGATAAAAGATGCATCCACGCGGTTTGTTAATGCGGCGGAAGCTTCGGCGATGGTTTTGGCATCGGCGCCTTCTGAAAGCATATCAGCTGCATTTAAAATAAGTAAGCCTTCGCCGGTGGAGAGGTTCAGCGTGTCTATAACAAACACCTTACCCTCAAAATCCTGCGCAGCAATAGAAGCGTTTTGATAGGTGCAAGATAAGCCGGAGCTTAATGAAAAATGCACCACCTGATCAGCCTCTTGCAAAAGCGCGGTGAAATAATCCGTAAAATCTCCCACGGAAACAGCGGAAGTTTTCGGCATGATACCGGATTCTGCTACTTTTTGGTACAAAGCATCCGGCGTTATCTCAACACCGTCACGATAGCTTTCTTCACCAAACGTTATATAAAGCGGTAAAATGCTGATTTTATATTTTTCAATTAATTCAGGGGTTAAATCGCAGGTGGAATCTGCCGAAATAATAACTTTATTCCCCAAATCGTTTCACTCCTTTTTGCGACATGAAATGAAGATCGTTCCATGTATCATAGTAAAAAGACATTATTTTTTATTATAATATACGATGAGAAAAAAGTCAATATGAACGAAAGAAGAAATCCGTCATTTTGGCAACTTATTCTAAATATGAAATGGGGAAAACAAGAATTTTTAACAGAACCATGAAGTTTTTGCATTTTGTCACATTTTTATTTACAAAAAGTCAAATTTATGGTATGATATTTAAATGAGAGAGCATGTTTTTTTATAAAAAACTCTTTTCTGTTTATATTATTAATATAACGCGAGAAAGGAAGATGACATATGGCAAACGAAGCAGTGAAAGTTTTTACTGAGAACAATTTTGAGCAAGAAGTATTGCAGTCTAACCAAGTTGTTTTAGTTGATTTCTGGGCGTCCTGGTGTGGTCCTTGCAGAATGGTTTCTCCTCTCATTGACCAGCTGGCGGAAGAATATGTGGGCAAAGCAAAGGTTGGCAAGGTAAATGTAGACGATGAGGGTGATTTGGCTGTGCGCTATGGTGTTATGACCATTCCCACGGTGATTATTTTTAAAAACGGCGAAATCGTGCAACAGGTTTCCGGAGCCTATCCGAAAGAACATTTTGAAGCTCTGTTAAATGAAGCATTATAAGGAGTTCATCACATGATTACAAGTAAGCAGCGTGCCGCTCTAAGGGGTATGGCAAACCGCATCCCCGCCATTTTACAAATTGGAAAAGGCGGCATTTGTGACAATTTTTTAAAACAGGTTGACGATGCTTTAGAAGCACGAGAGCTGGTAAAGGTGACAATTTTAGAGACCGCCTTGTTAGACACAAGAGAAACTTGCGGTTATGTGGCAGAAAAGCTGGGTGCAGAACCTGTGCAGGCAATCGGCTCTAAATTTGTGCTTTACAGAGAGTCTAAGGAAAATAAATCCATTGAAATTTAAAGGAATGGTTTTGTGAAAATAGGATTATTCGGCGGTACTTTTGACCCACCACACAACGGACATTTGAAGGTGGCACAAGAAGCAAAAAACCATCTGCAGCTTGATAGAATTATTTTTATTCCCTCCGGAGATCCGCCTCATAAGACAGACAGACAGATTACCGATAAAAAACATCGCTTGGAAATGGTTAAAATGGCGGCAGAACAAGAGGGTGCTTTCGTATCTGACTGGGAACTGACTCGTGAACGAAAGAGTTATAGCGTGGAAACTGTACGTCATTTTAAAGAGACATATCCGCAAGAGGAACTGTTTTTCATTATTGGCGCCGATTCTTTTCGTGATTTGCCGTCTTGGTGGCATTATCGTGAATTAATGTCGCTTTGTAGTTTTGTGGTGGTTTCTCGGCCCGATACAGAAAAAAGCAGCTTACTTTCGCGTTATCAAGGGGATGAAACGCCACCGAGAGTCTTTTTCTTAGATCATATTTTTATGGATATTTCTTCAACGGAGATTCGCCAAATGGCATCAGAGGGAAAGGATATTTCCCGCTTGGTGCCTGAGATGGTGAACACATATATTTTAAACCATCGGTTATATACCAAAGAATGAACAGGGTGATAAAATTCATGGGCTCAGGAAAAATGGATATTTTGGCAATGGAAAAAAAGCTGGAAGGGATGCTCACGCCAAAACGGTATCGGCACTCCATCGGCGTCATGGAAACAGCTGTGGAGATGGCAGAAATTTTTGGTGTTGATGTGGAGAAGGCACGCCTGGCAGGGCTTTTGCATGACTGCGCAAAAGACATTGACAAAGACGAGATGTTACGCCTTTGCAAGGAAATGAACATTCCCTTAGACCCCGTCAAGCGGGAACAGCGGTCGCTCATTCATGCCGACTTGGGAGCAAAAATGCTGGAAACCGAGTTTGGCATCACTGATCCTGACATTATTTCAGCCGTTCAATATCATACCCTGGGCAGAGAAAACATGACCGATTTAGAAAAGATTTTGTATCTGGCTGACTGCATTGAGCCGAATCGCTCTCACTATGAGGGATTAGACGATCTGCGGCAGCTTGCCAGAACTAATTTAGACTGTGCTATGCTTGCGGCCATAGAGCGTTCCGTTGACTATGTGTTGCATCGGCACAGAAAACTACATAGTCAGACGTTGGTGACACAACAATATTTTTTAAAGCTATGTAAGGAGAAGATGACTGTATGACATCATTTGAAAAAATGAAAGCCGTTGTCCGGCACTTAGATAATAAAAAGGCAAAGGACATAACAGCGCTTAAAGTGTCGGAACTGACGCTTTTGGCAGACTATTTTGTCATTTGTTCCGCCACTTCTTCGACGCAGGTGAAGGCTTTGGCAGATACGCTGGAGGAAGAACTGGAAAAGCAGGGCGAGCTGCTTCTAAAAAAAGAAGGCAAGCAGGGATTTAACTGGATTTTGTTGGATTATTCCGATGTGATTGTGCATATATTTTATCAGGAAACAAGAGAATTTTACGGTCTGGAAAAGCTTTGGTCTGATGCAGAGGAGCTTTCCCTTAGTGAGATTATAGGCGAAAATACAGAGGAGGACTAAAGAGGATGGATTATCAATTTCAAAAAATTGAAAAAAAGTGGCAGGATGTCTGGGAAAAGGAAAATACCTTCCGTGCTTTAAATGACAAAAGCCTGCCGAAGTTTTATGGCTTGGTTGAATTTCCGTATCCTTCAGGACACGGTCTGCACGTAGGCCATCCGAGAAGTTACACGGCGCTGGATATTGTTGCCCGCAAGCGTCGGTTGGAGGGTTATAACGTGCTGTATCCCATTGGTTGGGATGCATTTGGTCTGCCTACGGAGAATTTTGCTATTGCAAACAAAATTCATCCCAAAAAGGTTACCGAGGATAATGTTGCAAACTTTAAGCGTCAATTAAAGAGCATTGGCTTTTCTTTTGACTGGACCCGCGAAATTAACACCACAGACCCCAGCTACTATAAGTGGACACAATGGATTTTCTTAAAGCTGTTTGAAAAGGGCCTTGCTTACAAGCAGGAAATGCCCATTAACTTCTGCACCTCTTGTAAGGTTGGTCTTGCCAACGAAGAGGTTGTCAACGGTGTTTGTGAACGTTGCGGCAGCGAGGTTGTCCGCGTGAACAAGAGCCAGTGGATGCTGAAAATTACGGAATATGCCCAGCGACTCATTGACGATTTAGACGAACTGAATTACATAGAGAAGGTTAAAATTCAGCAAAAGAACTGGATTGGTCGTTCCGAAGGTGCTGAGGTTGAGTTCACAGTCAGCGGCACAGAGGATAAGCTGACGGTTTACACCACCCGTCCGGATACGCTCTTTGGTGCAACCTATATGGTCCTGTCTCCTGAACATCCCTATGTGGAAAAATATAAAGACAAAATTGCAAATTACGCAGAAGCCGTGGCATATCGCGAGGAAGCTGCTAAAAAATCTGAATTCGAGCGTACAGAGCTTGTTAAGGATAAAACCGGCGTTTGCCTGGAGGGTCTTTGCGCGATTAACCCCGTAAACGGTAAGGAAATCCCCATTTTCATTTCTGATTATGTTCTCATGAGCTATGGTACCGGTGCCATCATGGCGGTTCCGGCTCATGATGACCGTGACTGGGATTTTGCAAAGAAATTCAATCTGCCCATTATTGAAGTTGTGGCCGGTGGCGAGGACGTGCAGAAAGCTGCCTATACCGACACCGATAGCGGCAAAATGGTGAATTCCGGCTTCTTAGATGGCATGGAAGTGAAAGAAGCCATTGCTGCCATCCGCGATTTCCTGGAAGAAAAGGGCATTGGACATAAGAAAGTTAATTATAAGCTTCGTGACTGGGTATTCTCCCGTCAGCGTTATTGGGGTGAACCCATTCCCTTGGTTCACTGTGATAAGTGCGGTTGGGTGGCACTGCCTGAATCCGAATTGCCTCTGACACTGCCTGAAGTGGACAACTATGAGCCCACAGACAACGGACAGTCTCCTTTATCAAAAATTGATGAATGGGTGAACACCACTTGTCCTAAGTGCGGCGGTCACGCTGTTCGCGAAACAGATACTATGCCTCAGTGGGCCGGTTCTTCCTGGTATTTCCTGCGCTACATTGACCCCTTCTGTGATGATGCGCCTGCTTCACAGGAAGCCATTAACTACTGGATGCCTGTTGATTGGTATAACGGCGGTATGGAGCATACCACCCTGCATCTTTTGTATTCTCGCTTCTGGCATAAGTTCTTATATGACATCGGTGTGGTTAATACGCCGGAGCCCTATGACAAGCGTACGTCTCATGGCATGATTTTAGGTGAGAACAACGAAAAAATGTCTAAATCAAGAGGCAATGTTGTAAATCCCGATGACATTGTCAATGATTTCGGTGCTGACACCTTCCGTACCTACGAAATGTTTATCGGTGCCTTTGACCAGGCAACACCTTGGTCCATGAACGGCGTTAAGGGTTGTTACCGCTTTATGGAACGTGTATGGAATCTGCAAGGTATCCTCACAGATGAAGAAGGCTATTCCGCAGATTTGGAAAATGCTATGCATAAAACCGTGAAGAAGGTTACAGAAGACATTGAACGCATGAAATTTAATACCGCCATTGCAACATTGATGGCGTTGATTAACGATTTCTATAAAAAAGGCAGCGTAACCCGTGGCGAGCTGAAAACCTTCTTGCTGCTTTTAAACCCCACCGCACCGCACATTACAGAAGAAATGTGGGAACTTGCCGGCTTTGGTGGCTGTCTCCATGCTGCAAAATGGCCTGAATATGACGAAACTAAGACCATTGATTCACAGGTAGAAATCGTGGTTCAAATCTGCGGTAAGGTGAAGGATAAAATTTTGGTAGCAGCCGGCCTTTCCCGTGAGGAATTGGAAACAGCAGCACTGGCTGAGGAAAAAGTGCAAAAGCTTTTAGAGGGTAAAAGCGTTGTGAAAACCATTTGCGTGCCCGATAAGCTTGTGAACTTTGTTGCAAAATAAGTCATAGATTTAGAAAAACGGAACGACCTGAGTCGTTCCGTTTTCGTATTTTGATATGGACATATACATTGTATCGAAAAGTTTTTCGAAGCATAATGATTGAAAAAAGATGTTGTTTATGATAGAATGAAAGTGTGGTGATGAAACATGATGACCTTGTCTAAAATTGCGCAGCTTGCAAATGTGTCTGTGTCTACGGCGTCAAAAGCATTTTCAATGAGTCATGATATAAGCGCCGAAACCAGAAATCATGTCTTTGCTGTTGCAAGAAAATACGGATGCCTGAGAAAGTTTTATAAACAAGAATTTTATGTTCCGGTTGTGGCTGTGGTTTGCCCTGAAATAAAAGACGAATATTCGGCGGTGTTATCCTGTATATGCAAGTGTCTTGATGAGAATAAGTGCCTTGTAAGCGCTACAACAACGAACCATTCTGACTTACAAAAGAAACATATTTTAGAGTTTTATTCCAGACATTCAACGGTTGATGCTATGATTATGGTGGAGCATATCGGCTATCCGGAAATGCCTCATACCAGTATCTTCCCGTTTGATTATCAGGCTGCTCTTGAGATTGGAACAGACTATTTGAAACGTGAAGGAGCGAGTGAAATAGCCCTTGCCGGATGGACGGAGAAAGAGCTGACCGAATGTAAAGAATATTGCCATTTTAAGGGGAATGATGCATGTGCAATTGTTGATGCAATGATTCAAAACTTGCCGGAGGCAATCATTTGCCGAAACGATGCCCTTGCTGTGGGGATCATTCGGCATTTAGGGGATGCCGCCATCAAAGTTCCTGAGCAGGTCAAGGTTATGGGAATGGGCAATTCTTCTGAGTTGCAATCTGTGGCAGAAAACCTTACCACCATTGATTTTCACATTGAAGAAAACTGCAGGCGAGCAGTTTGCCAAGTACTCAAGCTGATGGATGGAGAAGCATGCGAAGAACTTTCTCTTGTTCCCCCGGAGCTCGTAAAAAGAGAAACTGCTTAGTAACATAAGAATCATGTCATACAAAACGGAGCATCTCATGTGAGATGCTCCGTTTTGTATATGAAGCGTTATTTTATGCTTCTTCAGCCGTGACCACAGAGACTTTTCGGTCTTGATTAATTTTTTGAATCAGCAGCATGGAAAAAACAGAAATCAAAAGCCAAGAAATAAACATGGGCAAATAGCCCCAATGACTAATGACAATACCATAAATCATACTTGCAATGCCACCGCCTAAGTAAGTAGCAAAGTCCATTATACCGCTGACAGAAGCAACGTTACCGGTTTTAATATAGTGCATGGGATAGATAGAAAGCATCGATGTGTTGATGATGGAAACAGCTGCGTAAATGAGGCTTAGACACAACACCGAGCCAATCATATTCAATTTGCCGGTGCACAGCAAAATGGAACAAATCACGCAGCCTGCAAAGCCCACAAGGGAGACGGTGTTTTCTTTTTCACGGCACAAACGATATGTAGGGGTATACAGTACTCTGCCAATGAACCCGATGACGGGAATCAGCAAAATGTAATATGAGGAGGCTTTTAAGTCTACCTGGTAAGTATTCACCACGTAAACAGCCATCCATAAACTGATGTTTTCCTTCATCACGCCATGGAACATCGCCGGCAGACTCATGGTTAAAAGCTCTTTGTTTTTCAGCATAGAGAACATAGAAAGGTGTTTTTTCTCTTGCACAGGAGGGAGAGAAATTTTACGGGTAGAAATCATCACCAATGCACCCAGTAAAATTGTCAGTGCACCGGGGATGATAAAGGCAAACCGTACACCAAATTTTTCAATTAATGCGGTGCTGCTGATGATGGCTAAAATATTACCCGTGGCAACCGATGTAACCATAACAGAGGTTTTGCGCTTCGCAATTTTTTGTTCATACATAGCGGCAATGACGCATAAAACGGAGCTCCAGAGCATGGATTGCGCATAGGCATTGACCATCCAGAACAGAAAGATGCCGATGAAGGGTGGAAAGAAGCCAATGCAAATATTACTGATGCCGGCGAGCGCCAAACCTGTTGTCAGCATAATCCATGGGGGCGTTTTATCACTCAGACCGCCGTTTAATAATCGACCGACAGCGTAAAACGTTGAAAAAATGCTTCCAAGGGAGCCTAATTGAACGGTATTTAAAACACCGATGTCAATTAAATCGGGTCCTGCCATAGAAAGGTTCACTCTTGCAATGTAAATAGAAGTGTAGGCAAGATAAACGATGGCAAAAATGAGTTTGTGCTGTTTGTGTTTCATGATCAATCCTCCTTAATATCTGACAGTATTAATTAAATCGTGTATTTGTGCCGCTTTTTCGGTTGCGTTATCCGGTTTTTTTGCTGAAAGAGAAACAGCAATCACGTCCAGCACACTGATGTGGGCAATTCTGGCAGAAATTGCCTCAATGGGATATTGAATTTCATCGGTATAAACCACCAAGGGAAAATCACTTTGCAAAATAATGTTGCTATGGGGAAAACTGGTGAGGCAAACCGTTTTAGCGCCTTTGTTTTTAGCAAGCTGTAGGGCATCAACCGTTGCAACCGTTCTGCCACTGTTGGATATGCCAAAGGCAACATCATCAGCACCAATATTTAAGGTTGAAACCTTCATAGAGACAATATCTGTAAAGCAAAAGGCGGTGTAACCCAGCTGCATCAAGCGGTATTGAAAGTCCAGTGCGATGCCTGAGGAAGTGCCAATGCCGTAAATATATATGTTTTTTGCGGTTCCAAGCAGCTCTACCACCTGATTCAGCATGTTTCGGTCTATGCCGGCCAAGGTATCATGCAAGGTTTTGATGTTGGCCGCAAAGATTTTATCTAAAATATTGCCGGACGTATCGTCGGCATCAATATAGGGTGCATAGTTAAATTGCTCGTTTCGTGTCAATTCTTTTGCCAAAGACAGCTTTAACTCGCTGTAGCCACGAAAGCCTAAGGATTGACAGCATCGAATAATAACAGACTGCACAACACCGCTGACTTCTGCTAAGGTAGAGATAGGCATAGAGACCACCTCTTGGGGGTACGCGGTAATATAATCAGCAACCGCTTTTTCTTTTTTTGTCAGGTGTTGATATTCCGTTTTAATGGCAGACAGGCAATGTCTTGACATAATGTCACCTCGCGCAAAATCCAAAATAGAATTAAATTCTATTTTTAATATATTTTTTAGAACTTTTGTATTATACCATGGTGCAGAAAAAAAGTCAAGAAAAAACAACCCACCCCAAAGGGCAGGTTGTTTTTTGGCGCGCCTGGAGAGATACTCTGCGTCAGCAAGTTTTCGACCGCTCTTAGCGGTGCCCGAAAACTTTAGCTGTACTCGAGCTCCGCAGACCGCATCGCGTTGCTCTTTGGCTGCTCCGTCGTCCTCCCGTCGGGAGTTCTCATCCTCCAAACGCAAAAACAACCCACCCCAAAGGGTAGGTTGTTTTTTGGCGCGCCTGGAGAGATTCGAACTCCCGACCTACTGGTTCGTAGCCAGGCACTCTATCCAGCTGAGCTACAGGCGCAAACTTGCATTATGAAGTTAAAAACCGATTGTTTTTACTGCAACAGTAGATAGTATAACACAACTTTTTTGAAAATGCAAGTGTTTTCTTAAAAAAATGTTAAAATCTCAGTACTCGTCGGCGTGACCAAACGGATAGCACCAGACCGATGGCTAAGAAATTTGTTAAAATGCTGGAGCCACCATAGCTTAAAAATGGCAGTGGAATACCGGTGACAGGCATCAAACCAATGCACATAAAGATGTTTTCAAAGGTATGAAATGCAAACATTGCGGCAATGCCAATACACATAAAAAAGCCGGTATCGTCTTTGGATTGTTTGCCGATTGTAATGCATCGGATAATCAATAGTGCCAGAAGCAGAATAATAATGGTTGTGCCAATAAACCCAAATTCCTCGCCGACAACGCCGAAAATGAAGTCAGTTTCTTTTTCCGGCAGCATGGAGAGCTGATTTTGCGGTCCCTGCATGTAGCCACGCCCTGAAAATTCTCCAGAGCCGATGGCGATTTTAGACTGCAACACCTGATAACCGGAGCCGGTAGCATCTCGTTCGGGATTTAAAAAAACCAAAATACGCTCACGCTGATAAGGCTTCATCAGCACAAACCAAGCAAGCGGTGTAAAAGCAAGAAAAGCCAAAACGCCGGCGATGATATATTTGAAGGAAAGTCCGGCAGAAAAGAGCATGCTCAAAAACATAAACAAGAACACAAGAGCTGTTCCTGTGTCATTTTGCAAGATGACAAGTCCGGCTAAAATAGCAAAATGCAAAAACAGTTTTAAAAGTGTTTTCGGCGCATTGATGGTTTCCCGTGCCTTTGAAAGCTGAATGGAGAAGGTGATACAAAAGGAGATTTTGACCAGCTCCGAGGGTTGTATGCCAATGCTGCCGAAACGAATCCAACTGTTGGAACCGGTTTCATCTTTTCCTTGACCAAACAGCAGCACGACAATTAAAATCAAAATACTGCCAATGTAGAGATATTTTGCAATATCACTATAGTCTTCGTAATCAATTCCTGCCACGACAAACATGGCGAGAATGCCCAGACACATGGCAATAGACTGCACCAGAATCTGTCGACTGCTTTCTGCAGAGCGGGTAGCACTGGCGATTAACAAAAGACCCAGCAGTGCCAAAATACCGGCAATGACAATCAATATATAATCTAACTCTTTGAAGTAATTTCGCAGGTCCTTCATACCCATCCTCAATTCTGACAATGTAATCTTGATACCATTATAGCAATTTTTTTCTTCTGCGTAAAGAGATTTTTCATTTTTTTATAGACTTTTCTGTTTTCTTGTGATACAATGTATGCGAAAAAGCAAATTTCATAAAATTGAGAGGAGGCACGCAGATGCCGGATGCACAACTTCCTAAGGCGTGGAATGAGCTGGTTGAAAAGCTTTCCTTTATGCCGGCAGTGGTGAAAGCCATTGAAAAAATCCATGATACCAGTTGGAGTATGGATTTGAGCCGTCATGATCATTATGAAATGGTATACATCAAAAAAGGAACTGCCACCTTTATGATAGATGGCATTGACGTCAACATGGTGCCTAATTCCATGGTCATCATCAAACCGCAGAAGTCTCATAAATTTATTGTCCGTTCCGATAACTGTGAGCTGATTGTGCTTTATTTTAAGCTTCGCGCTCAAAAAGAGGGCGTGACAAGCCATGCCTCTTTAAACGATTTTGTGGAATATATTGAAGATGAATCGGTGGGTTCTTTTGTTTATTTAAAGCTTGGTAAAAAGAATGATATTATTAACGTGATTAAGCGTATTTTACGGGAGCGCATGAAGCCGCAGATATGGGGAGACTTTATTTCCTGTCTGCTCGTTATGGAGTTATTTGTTCTTTTGTCCCGCACCCTGAAGCAGGAATGGGAGCAAAGTGCCAAGAATCGTAATTTAAAGCTTCACGAGCTATTGAACATTGCTAAAGAATATATTGATAATAACTATGCAAAGGATTTGACTTTGTCACAGGTAGCAAAGTATATTTATCTATCTGACAGTTACTTTGCCCACTCCTTTAAAGATAAATTCGGTATCAGTCCCAAAAGCTATATTTTGAAAATCCGTATTGAAGAGGCAAAGGAACTGTTGGAAAATACTGATATGAAAATTGCGGATGTGGCTCATTCGGTGGGTTTTTCCAGCCAACAGCGGTTTAACGATATTTTTAAGAAATATACAGAAGTTACGCCGCTGAAATTTAGACAACTGAAAAAACATGAAAAATTAAATCGTGTATAAAAAATATCCGCAGGGGAATTCCTGCGGATATTTTTTTACCTAAACATTGTTAAGATAGTCAAATTTTGTGAGGAAACTATAAAATTTTTTCAAAAAATTTAAAAAAAGATTGAAATAAACACGTTTTCATAGTATTATAATAAAGTAAGGACTTATGCCCATAAGTCAAAAAGATTCTAAGGGGTTGATTGTGACGAAACAGACAATTTGTGTGCTGTTTGGCGGCAATTCATCTGAACATGAGATATCTTGTAAGTCAGCAGCCAATGTGGTTTCTTACTTAGACCGCACGCTGTTTGATGTGGTTACAGTTGGAATTGATAAAAACGGCAACTGGTTTTTAACCGAGGCATCGCCTGATGAAATGAAATCAGGTAGCTGGGAATCGCTACATAATAAGGCTTGTGCCTTATCGCCTGTTCCTAAGCACCATGGACTTTTAGTTTTTAATAAAAATGGTGATGTATCCATCACGCATGTAGATGTGGTGTTCCCGGTGTTGCATGGAAAAAACGGCGAAGACGGGACCGTGCAGGGTCTTTTAGAACTTGCCGGCATTCCCTATGTGGGTCCCGGTGTATTGGGCTCTTCTCTGTGCATGGATAAAGTCTTGGCGAAAGAAATTTTTGCAGGCAGCGGCATTCCGGTTACAGAAGATTTTTGGCTGTGGAGAAATTCTTATGATGTCAAAAAGGTTCATGAGGAGATCATGTCTTCTTTTGGCTACCCGGTTGTGGTAAAACCGTCTCGTGCCGGCTCGTCGGTGGGAGTGGTGTTGGTTGAAAGTGAGGATGATTTGGAAGAAGCTCTGCGCATTGCGGCAGCCGAAGATGATAAAATCCTGGTGGAGCGTTGCGTGGATGCCAGAGAGGTTGAATGTGCCGTGTTGGGCAGCACTGCAGAGCCGGAAGCATCTTGCGTTGGTGAGATTGTGAAGGAAGGCGTTTATGATTATGCCACAAAATATGTGAAGAATACAGCGCGTCTTCAAATTCCTGCTGATTTGTCAGAGGAAACGGCAAGTACCATTCGTGAGCTTGCGTGCCGAGCTTTTACGGCTGCAGATTGTCGAGGACTTTCAAGAGTTGACTTTTTTATTGATAAAAAGACCGGTGCGATTCTTTTGAATGAAATCAACACGCTGCCGGGCTTTACGGATATCAGTATGTATCCCATGCTGTGGCGCGAATCGGGCCTACCTTATGACAAATTGTTGACCAAATTGATTGAGTTGGCAAAATGATGCCGGAGGCGTAAACATGGATAACAGAGGGATTGGCATATTTGATTCAGGTCTAGGTGGCCTCACGGTGATGAAAGAGCTGATGAAACTTTTACCCGGCGAGTCTATCGTATATTTTGGTGATACCGGCAGAATTCCCTATGGAACCAAATCGGTTGATACTGTAATCAAATATACCAAGAGTGACATCAATTTTTTGAAGACATTTAACTTAAAAATGATTGTGGCAGCATGCGGAACGGCAAGCTCCATTGCGTTGCCGCATCTTACAAATCAATATGATATTCCCATCATGGGCGTGACGGAGGCTGCAAGCCGCGCAGCGGCGAAGGCAACAAGAAACGGTTGCGTGGGCGTGATTGGAACTGCAGGCACTGTTCGCTCCGGTGCCTATAAGGCATTTATAGAGCAAGAGGATGTTGCAATTTCTACCGTTTCGGTGGCGTGCCCGATGTTTGTGCCCCTAGTGGAAAGCGGTTTTGCAGAAAAAGAAGCCGCCAGACTGATTGCTGCGGAATATCTTGCGCCGATTAAAGAAAGCGGTGCGGACACGTTGATTTTAGGTTGTACACACTATCCACTTCTAAGCAAAGTGATTGCAGAGATTATGGGTGACGGTGTGACATTGATTAATCCCGGTGAGAGTGTAGCGCAGGAGATGCATGACAGGCTTTTACATGCTGATATGTTGTCTGGCAGCGAGGAAGAAGCATCTTATCAATTCTACGTCAGCGATGATCCGGATAATTTTGTGCAACTGGGGTCGACGTTTTTGGAAAGACCAATCAAGGGTCATATCGCGCAGATTGACATTGAGCAATATACATAAAATCAAGTCGGGTGAGAATGCCGCATGGCGGCAGATTGGGGAATATCATGGAAACAAATGCACTGATTACGCTGACGGGGCGACAAAGCATTGACGGTGAAAATGACCAGTATGAGTTGACAACCTTAGGCAAATATGTAAAAAAAGGCGATAAATATTACATCAGCTATGAAGGCAGCGAACTGACGGGTTATGAAGGCACGACCACAACCTTGAAAATCAAGGATGGCTGCATTTCTATGATTCGTTTTGGCAAGTCCTCAACGCAGATGGTTTTTGAAAAAGAAAAAAAGTATGTGGGTTATTACGACACACCCTTTGGCAGCTTATCTGTGGGTGTGACGACCAACAGCATGACGGTGGATATTGACGATGACGGCGGAGAGATTGACCTTGACTATCTGGTTGAACTCAATGACAATTTGCCGGTACATAACGGATTACACCTAAAAATCAGGAAGGTAGGGAATCAGGCTTGACGATTTACGAACAGACAAAGAATGCAATTAAAAACATGATTGACAAGGCTCTTTTAGAGGCAAAGAATTCAGGGGAACTGGATTTTGAGGCGATTCCGGATTATGTGATTGAGGAGCCCAGAGAAAAAGAACATGGCGATTTTGCCACCAATGCGGCCATGCTTTTGGCTCGTCAGGCAAGAAAGGCCCCCAGAGCCATTGCAGAAGCAATCTGCGCGCATCTGCATACAGAAGGTAGTTATGTTACCGCTGCTGAGGTTGCAGGTGCCGGTTTTGTCAACTTCCGGTTAGACCCTGCTTATATCCGGCAGGTGCTTTCTGTTGTAGAGCAGGAAGGTGACGGCTTTGGTAGAGTCAGTGACGGCAAAGGCAAAAAGGTGATGGTGGAATTTGTCAGTGCCAATCCCACCGGTCCCATGCATATGGGTAATGCCCGTGGCGGTGCTTTGGGTGATTGCTTAGCCAGCGTGCTGGACTGGGCAGGCTATGATGTGACCCGCGAGTTTTATGTCAATGATGCCGGCAACCAGATTGAAAAATTCGGTAAATCCTTAGAAGCGCGGTATATTCAAGAACTTAAAGGTGAAGATGCGGTGGAATTTCCGGAGGACGGCTACCATGGTGAGGACATTCGTGTGCGTGCACGGGAATATATTGCAAAATACGGTGATGGCTTATTGGAGCAAGACGCCGAAAGTCGCAAAAAAGCGTTGGTTGAGTTTTCGTTAGAGAAAAATATTGATGATTTAAAGGCTGACCTTGAAAAATACAGAATTTTCTATGATGTGTGGTTTAGAGAGAGTGTTCTTCATGAAAATGGCGAGGCGCGCAAGGTGGTTGATGAGCTGCTTGAGCGTGGCTATGCTTATGAAAATGAAGGTGCTATCTGGTTCCGTGCAACGGATTTTGGTGAAAGCAAGGATGAGGTTTTGGTTCGCCAAAACGGATTTTTGACCTATTATGCTGTAGATATCGCCTATCACAGAAACAAATTTGTGGATAGAGGCTTTGACACAGTCATTAACATTTGGGGTGCCGACCATCATGGCCATGTGGCGCGCCTCAAAGGTGCTTTGGGTGCTTTGGGCATTGAGCCGGAGCGTTTAGAAATTATTTTAATGCAGTTGGTGCGCTTGGTATCCGGCGGTGAGGTTGTTCGCATGTCCAAAAGAACCGGCAAGTCCATCACCTTAAAGGATTTGCTGGAAGAAACCAGTATTGACGCAGCACGTTTCTTCTTCAACATGCGTCAGGCAAACAGTCATTTTGATTTTGACCTGGATTTGGCAGTGGAGCAGTCTAATGAAAATCCTGTTTTCTATGTGCAGTATGCCCATGCCAGAGTGTGTAGCATTCTGCGTTTGCTTGCAGAACAGGGCATTTCTGTTAAACCTGCTTCTGAGCTTAATTTAACAAGACTTTCAGCACCTCAGGAAATTGACCTGATGAAGAAGCTGGCAGATTTTCCCGAAACAATTCGCCAGGCAGCTTCTTTACGCGAGCCCAGTCTGATTACCCGCTATGCAATGGATTTAGCAGCAGCATTTCACGGTTTTTATGCAGCCTGCAAAGTAAATTCAGAAGACCGGGAACTGACGGATGCGCGTCTTAAATTGGCAGATGCCGTTCGGGTTGCTTTGAAAAATGCCCTGACGGTAATGTCTATTTCGGCACCGGAGCAGATGTAGTATAGCGTGCTCTGCTTTTGTGCATAATTTGCGGAGGAAAAAACAATGAAACGTTTTCTGACTAAAATTTCAGCGGTTGTTCTATCTGCTGTTTTGATGTTTGGTGGCAATGTGATATCTGTCAGTGCAGCATTTATGACACCGGAGGCAGCATTTTTTGATGCTGTGCTCGACAGTCTGATGGAAAATTATAAGTTTACGGCCGATACAGAAGCAATGGCAAGAGAAATTGCCATGAAGGTTTTGACAGAACATCCGGAGTATTTAGAGGATTTTGTCGATATTGCTTCTGATCAGCTGGATCAGCATTCAGATTATTACACACAAGAGGAACTGGGTTATTTCACGACATCCTTTAAAGGTGAGTATGTAGGCATTGGTGCAACGGTGCAGCGCACAGTCGGTGCTGTGGAAATAGTCTCTGTTGTTAAGGGCGGTGCCGCGGATATTGCCGGTATTCGTGCCGGAGACCGTATTATACGTGTTAACGGCATTGATGTGACGGATTATGCTGTGAATGATTTAACGAACCTGACCCGCGGTGAAGCCGGTACATTGGTTGAAATCACAGTGCTTCGCGGTGCTGAGGAAGTGACGGTGGTTGTCACTCGTGCGGCACATCAGGCAAACACGGTTTCTTATATGGAGTTAGAAGGTAATGTTGGTTACATACTTATTTCAACCTTTAATAATACCACTGCCGGTGAGTTGGCAGCGGCAGATGAATATTTCAGAGGCAAACGCATCAAGCGATTAATTGTTGACCTGCGTGATAACCCGGGTGGCGAGTTGCTGAGCGTTATCAACTGCTTAGGCTTTTTTGTTCCTCGCGGCAAGGACGTTGTGAGCATTGAATATAGTGATGAATCGCGCAACACAACCCTGCGCAGCGTGGGACATCTGTCGCGCAATCCATATTACACAAAGCTGGCTGTTTTGGTGAACGAAAACTCTGCCAGTGGTGCTGAACTGTTTGCAGGTAACATTCAGGCACATCAGTTGGGCACAGTTGTTGGTGTTACCACAGTCGGAAAAGGAACCGTACAGGAATTTATTGATTTGCCGTCTTTTGCCAGCCACGACTTAGGTGCTATTAAATTAACGACGGCAGAATATCTTTTGCCTGGTGGTGTGCATATTAACGGCGTTGGCATTAAGCCTGATGAATGGAAAGCCAACCGTGTTGTGAAGGTTGACACTTCGGAAATGGCAGAATTAGACTTTTTCAATGATTATCGCGAAGGCGATTCGGCACCGGCGGTTCTTGCCATGAAACAACGACTTGATTTGATAGGATATTATGTGAGCGAGATCAATGAAACCTTTGATCATGAGTTGACGATTTCACTCAAACAATTCCAAAGAGATATGAGTCTTGAGAGCTCCGGCATCCTCAATCTTGAAACCCAGCGCGCTATGCAAAACTATCTGTTTCAAACAACCATGGTCATTGATCAGCAATTTGATCGCGCGTTTGAAATTGTGAAGCAGTAGACTCATTTTTTATACCAACGAAACATGGAGGTAATCTATGACGGTGAATAAAAAACGGACGGTATCCATTCTGACGGCACTCTTTTTATCTGTTTCATTTGCGCCCATTTGCAGAGATTATTCCGTATATGGTGCAACGGTACAGGAAAAAATAGAACAGGCAAGAAAAGATAAACAAGCTGCACAGCAGGCACAGAGCGAGTCAAAAGCGTATCTTGACGATGCGATGGCCCAGGTGGCACAATGGGATGATGAAGCAGAGGTAATTCGTGCCGAACTGAATGAAATTGACAGCATCATCAGTGAAGCTGAGGCAAACATTGCAGCCAAAGAAGCGGAAATTGCCGAATATGAACGACAGATTGAAGAAAACGATGAGGCATTTCGCGTCAGATTGCGTGCAATGGATGAAACAAATGCTTCGGGTTATATTGATTTGCTGTTGAACTCTCATAGCATTTCTGATTTTGTAAACCGTGTGGAAACCCTGCGTGAAATTACAGCGTACGATCAGGGAATCATTGACGAAATGGTTGCCCTGAAAAATGGTGTTGAGGTTTCAAAAAATGAAATTGTTGCCTATCGAAATGAGCAGCAAGAGGCGCGGGCTTTGGTTCAGGAGAAGCAAGATGCGCTAGATGCTAAAATTTCAGAAAAGCAGAGCTATATTAAGTCATTAGAGGATGATATTGAGGAATATGACAGACTCTTTAAAGCTGCTGCAGCGCAGGAAGAAAGTTTAAAACGCAGCATTGCGGCTTCTTCTTCTAAAGGCTCAACATCCTCCGGTCGAATTGTGTATTCCGGCGGTGTATTTTGTTGGCCTGCACCCAGCTATACATACATCTCATCACCCTATGGCTATCGTATTCACCCGGTTTATGGAAATCAGCGTTTCCATTCGGGTCTTGATTTAGCGGCGCCGGGCGGTTCGCCGATTTTGGCGGCAGCGGACGGAACCGTTCGTTTTGCCGGTTGGAACGGTGGCTATGGCTATTGTGTCATCATTGACCATGGCAGCGGCATTCAGACTTTATACGGTCACTCCAGCAAACTGTTAGTATCAGCCGGTCAGTCTGTCAGCCGTGGCGAAACAATTGCGTTGGTTGGTACAACCGGCACATCAACCGGTAACCACTTGCATTTTGAAGTATTAAATAATGGTTCCACAACGGACCCGATGCCCTATTTACAATAATTCATTGTATCATCTAAA
Organism: Clostridia bacterium; assembly: GCA_045595795.1. Classification (GTDB taxonomy): domain Bacteria; phylum Bacillota; class Clostridia; order UBA1381; family UBA9506; genus UMGS755. The sequence continues at coordinate 38,314 of JAZOBC010000022.1, forward strand.
GGGAGGAACATGCGTTTTGTTTAAGAAAAGACATTTAGTGCTGACAGCAGTTATAACGGCTGTGGTAGTTTGGGTTTTGGCAAGCCTGCTTTTTGCAAGAACCACGGTCTATCAATCTGCCGATGTGTTGCTGCGTGCCAGAAATACCATTTCACAAAATTATGTGAATCCGTTGACAGATGAGCAAATCGAGCGCATGAATGACATGGCGATTAGTGCCATGGTTTATAGCTTGGAAGATCAGTATAGTACCTATTTAAATGCAACGGCTCTGGATGCCTACCAGGAAGATAAAAAAGAAAACTATGTAGGCATTGGTGTGAGCGTGAACTTTGATTACGATGCAGATGAAATGACGGTTATCTCTCCTTATGACGGCTCTCCGGCTCATCAGGCTGGTATTTTGCCAGGCGATGTCATCACAAAGGTGGGCACGCTTGAGGTAAACGCCGAGACCTATGAGGCTGTTTTGGATTATATTAAAACTGGCGAGGATGGCATCATTAAGATGACCATTCGTCGCGGTGATGCATTTCTTGATTTAGATGTTGAACGCAAGGAAATAAAAAGAGAAACCGTGACGCATAAAATGTTTGCAGGACGCATAGGCTATATTCGTGTTTCTGAATTTATACAAAATACGAAGGATGATTTTGCGGCGGCACTCCAGGATTTGAAAGGTCGCAATATGGCAGGTCTTATCATTGATTTGCGAAATAATCCCGGCGGCTATGCCGACACGGTTCTTGCTATGACAGATATGCTGTTGCCTGAAGGTGTTATTGCCTATTTGGAGGATAGCCATGGTAAGCGACAGTATTTCCATTCCGATGAGAATGCATTAGATATCCCGATGGTGGTTTTAATCAATCAGGGAAGCGCCAGCGCGTCAGAGCTTTTGGCAGGCAGCTTAAAAGCACATGGCTTAGCGACGGTAATTGGTGAAAAAAGCTTTGGCAAGGCGGTGGGACAGTCGCTCTATCCTTTAACCACACAAACGGCATTGTATTTAACCAATGCGCGCTACTTTACGCCGAAAGGCGAGTGCATTGATGGGATTGGAATTGAGCCGGATATTCAGGTGCCTTTGGCAGAAGAACTGATTGGAAAAATTTCTGTTTTAGAGCCGGAGGAGGATGCACAGCTTTCGCGTGCGCTTGAAGTTCTGGCACAAAAGACCGAGCCTTAATCCTCGTTTTAGGCGAGAGACAGGAAGTGACAACCTTGCATAATTTGCTGGTTTATTTGGCTTTTTACGGATTGATTTTTGCCGGTTGTTACATGCTTATTATACGAAAACCGGCAATCTCGAGTGTCACGGACGGAGGTTTTCTTGTTCCGCTTTCCGGCTTGGGTTTGGCGGTTTTGTTTTGCCTGCAGTTGACTTTGGCAGGGGTTGCACCCGGTCATGTTCAGGATACAAGCCTCTTTCGGGCATGGGCTGCATTTGCCCGCCGGCACTCGGTTAGCCAATATTATACCACGTCTTTGTATGTGGATTATCCGCCGGTATATTTATATGTTTTATATGGAATCGGTAAGTTGACAGGATTTTTACGTATTGACACAAACAGCCGATTGTTTTTAGTTTTTGTCCGTAGTGTGCCGATTCTGTTTGATGGCCTGACGGCTCTTTTGGTTTATTGGTTTGCAAAAGAAAAACTGGGACAGAAAAAAGCCCTGCTCCTAGCCCTTTTGTGTGCCTTAAACCCCATGCGAATTTTTACTTCTTCTGTTTGGGGTCAGGTGGACAGCGTAACAACTTTTTTGGCAGCCATCATGCTGTTGTGTCTGCAAGAGAAAAGGTATGTAGTCGCTTATATACTTTTGGCGGTACTGTTTTTAACCAAACCGCAAATGGTGATGTTTGCACCGCTACATGGATTTGTTTTATTTTTTGATGTCATAACGGTTTGGCACGATAGAGCGAGCCGGACTCATTTGATTTGGCAGGCGATTCTGTCAGTTCTTGCAATGCTTTTGGTGTTGCTGCTTTTGCCCTTGCCGGCTACGGGCGGAAATTATCGTTTGTTGATTGAAAATTATGGAAAAGCGTTAGGGCTTTATCCTTATGCCACTCTTAATGCAGCGAACTTTTACGGTATGCTGGGACAAAACTGGACGCATGATTCTGCAAAATTATGGTTCTTTTCTTATAAAACATGGGGATTTATATGTATCGTTCTCATTTCCCTGACGGTGGGTTTTGTCAGTTGCTTTAGTCGCGACAGGCGTAAGGTTTGGTATTTAGGCGTGTTGACGGTGCTTGGGATTTACATGCTCGGCCACGGCATGCATGAACGCTATAGCTATCCGGCACTTCTGCTTTTATTGCTGTTATATATTGAAAGTGGCGCGCGGAAGCATTTGTTGTTTTACGGTGCTTTTTCACTTGTAGCTGTTGTTGTGAGTGGCTACGTTCTTCATTTAAATTTGCAAAATGATTTTATCTATGGCAACAACCTGTTCTTTATGGCGTTGTCTGCCTTTCATGTTTTGTTGTTTGCGGCATGGGTGTTTTGTGCCACGCGAGAACTTGTGCATAAGGAGAGGATGCGAGCAAAATGAATCAGGTGGGTTTTGCATTGAAAAAGTCAACGTCCTCTGCGGCTATATCGCGCAAGGATTATATCCTGATGCTCATGCTGACAGCACTTTATACCTTGTTTGCCTTTTGGCATTTGGGCTCTGCTCAGGTGCCGGAATCCGGTTGGTATGCAGAGCATCCTTACGAAAGCGTTGTACTGGATTTGGGAAGGGTAGAGAGCCCAAAACAGCTATATGTATACACCGGGTGGATGGATCGGCGCTATGATCAGGAGGTGCTCCGCAAACTAAGCTTGTCTTATTCAAATGACGGTGAACACTGGACTAACCATGATGCTGCGTTTGAACTGAAAAAAGTTTTCTCCTGGCATGCTTTTCGCGATTTGCCTCCGGCGTTTCGTTTTTTGCGCCTGACCTGTGATGACGGACGGTTTTACTTAAATGAGGCTGCTCTATTTGGCGATGAAGAAGCAACACGCTACCCATTTCAGGTGCTGCATAGCGAAAATCCGACGGCAATCTTTCTTGCTGATGAGCAGGACAAGGTTGTTTATGAATTTTCATGGTTTGATAACGCTTATTTTGATGAGATATATCATCCGAGGACAGCGTTTGAATATCTCACACATCGGTTGCCCTATGAAAATACCCATCCGCCTTTGGGGAAAATTTTCATTGCCTGCGGCATGCTGCTATTTGGCGTCAATCCCTTTGGCTGGCGATTCTTTGGCACACTATGTGGTGTATTGATGGTGCCTTTGACCTATGTTATGGGCAAAAAAATGTTGAAACAGACGGGCTATGCTTTTATAACCGCCTTTTTATTCTGTTTTGATTTTATGCACCTGTCACAAACGCGGCTTGCAACCATTGATTCTTATACGGCGTTTTTTGTTATGGGCATGTATTTATTCATGTTCTTGTATCTTGAAAAGAATTTCCTGCAGGTTGGTGTTCGAAAAACTTTGTTGCCGCTTTTTGCATCGGGTCTTTGCTTTGGCTTGGGTGCGGCGACAAAATGGCAGGGGATTTATGCAGGAGCCGGTTTAGCCTTTTTGTTCTTTTACAGTCTTGTCAAGAGATATAGTGAATATCGTCAGGCACTTTGTGCAGAAGGGTGCACCGAGATAAGCGCTAAAAATTTTAAATCCGGTGCGATGAAAACAATGATAGCTGGCTTTTTGTTTTTTGTAATTTTGCCTGCTGCTATTTACTTTTTGTCATATATTCCGGCAATGAACACGCCACAAACCGGACTGCCGTATATTTTCACAAATCAGGTCAGCATGTTTCGTTATCACAGCACCTTAGAGGCGACACACCATTATGGTTCGTCCTGGTGGCAGTGGCTATTTGATTGTGTTCCGCTCTATGCTTATTCTCCCAATCGGGATTTTGTTCCAGAGAATATGGCAATGGGCATCACGAGCTTTGGCAATCCTGCAATCTGGTGGATGACGATTCCGGTTGTGATTTGGGCGGTTTATCATGTATTCCGTAGCAGAAAGTCAATAGACTTGGGACTTTTAACCGCAGTCGTGGGTTTCTTTTCGCTATATGTGCCATGGATGTTTGTATCCAGAACGACCTTTATCTACCACTTTTTTCCGTGTGTAATTTTTGTGGTGTTGATGCTTACCTTTTTTATTCGCAGATTTGTGGAAAAAAGCCATGCGCGATTTCGGTATGTGATTGCCTATATGGCAGTGGTACTCATACTGTTTTTAGTATTTTATCCGGTCCTAACGGGCATGGAAATACCGCTTATTTATGCTCGGAGCCTCCGATGGTTGCCGTGGTGGGTGATGGGCTGAACTAAAAAAGAGAAAACCGGTGCATCTTTGTGCATCTAAGGAGAGAGACATATGCAAAACAAGGAAACAATGCAGGACAGAACGATGATAGAGGGAAGAAATGCCGTCTATGAGGCTTTGGCTGCAGGGCGCCCCATTGATAAAATCTGGATCAGCGAAACAGTGCGCCCCGGCGGTGTGAAAAAGCTGATGGATTTGGCACGCGAAAAGCAGGTGCCGGTGCAAATGGTGAAGCCGCAAAAAATCAACACCTTAAGCCAAACGGAGGCAAGCCAGGGTGTGATTGCTGCATGCAGCGCGGTGCGCTATGCGACCCTTGAGGATTTGTTTCGTAAGGCAGAATCAAAACAAAAACCGCCCTTTATCATTATTGCCGATGAGATAACCGATCCGCATAATTTAGGAGCGATCATCCGCAGTGCCAACGCTGCCGGGGCAGATGGTGTCATTATCCCCAAAAACCGCTCAGCAGGGCTGGATGCTGTCGTGGCAAAAACCTCAGCCGGTGCTGTGCATTATACACCGGTGGTGCGCGTAACAAATCTGTCTCAAACCATTGATTTGCTAAAAGAACGAGGCGTGTGGCTTGCCGGTGCGGATATGTCGGGACAAAAAACTTTATACGAATGGGATTTAACAGGACCGATTGCCTTGGTGATTGGCTCAGAGGGCAAGGGCGTTTCCCGCTTGCTTAAGGAAAAGTGTGATTTCATGGTGAAAATTCCTATGCTGGGCGAGATAGAATCCCTAAACGCTTCAGTGGCAGCAGGCATCATGATGTATGAAATAGTGCGTCAGAGACAAAATTTATAGAAATGGAGAACGGAAAATGTACATAGGAATTGATTTAGGTGGGACTAATCTGGCCGTGGGACTGGTGGATGCGCAGTGTCATCTCGTGGCAAAAAAATCTGCACCCACAGGGCGAGAAAGAGAGTTTTCAGAAATTATGGCAGAAGCTGCATCCCTGATTGGGCAGCTTTTGCAGGAAAACGGTGTCGATATAGGGCAGCTTAAGGCAATCGGCATGGGAACCCCGGGGCTTTTGGATTTTAACAATAAAACCATTTTACGCACCAGCAATTTCCCCAAGATAAAAAATCATAACGTAGAAGCAGAACTGCAGAAGTATTTTCCCACTGTGCCGGTTTATGTGGAAAACGATGCCAATGCGGCGGCTTATGGTGAGGCCTTAGAAGGTGCAGCCAAGGGGATTTCCAATGTAGTGGTTGTAACTCTCGGGACCGGCGTTGGTGGTGGCGTTATCATTGATGGAAAAATTTATGCGGGCTTTAATCATGCCGGTAGTGAACTGGGTCACATGATTTTAAATTTTGAAGGTCCTCAGTGTGGATGCGGTCGTCACGGCTGCTTTGAAACGTATGCTTCCGCAACAGCGCTCATTCGTCAAACGGCGGAGACAATTTTAGAGTATCCCGATAGCGTCATTCATAATATGATTGGTTATGATCCTCAAAATATCACCGGCAAAACAGCCTTTGATGCGGCGAAGCAGGGGGATGCGGCAGGCGAAAAAATTGTTTCTCGCTATGTGGAATATTTAGCGATGGGCATTGTGAACATCATGAATATTTTTCAGCCTGAGGTCATTGTCATCGGCGGTGGCATCTGCAAAGAGGGAGAATATCTCTTGTCGCGTCTTGAAAACTATGAACACATTAAGCATTATTCATATAGGCCACCGGAGATACCCTCTACACAATTTGTGACTGCGAAGTTAGGCAACGATGCCGGTATTATCGGAGCCGCGATGCTTTGGAAACAATCTGAATAAAAATTTAAAATTTCTCTTTATTTTTTCAAAGAAGTATGTTATACTATTGGTATACGTAGGTTTACAGAGTGATTTGAAACAATCATTTTAGAAAGAAACTTACAAATTTTAAGGTGTGACTATGCAAAAAAAGCGAAAAAAATGGGTCATCATTTTATGTGTTGTCTTGGGAATAATCCTCAGTTTGCTGATTGCGGGTTATGTGGCTGTGAATGTCATTTTTTCTATGGTGAGTAATTCGTTTTATCAGTCGTTGGTTACAGTTGAACAGTCTGCAACCCAAACCGCTTTACCGCCTTTAAATGGGGATCAAGGTGGTGAGGTGTTGGCACCTAATGGAGGATCAGATCTTGACATTACGGAAATTTTGCCGGGCGTGAATCCTGCAAAATTGAATATGACGGCAGCGGAATTTAAAGAAATTGAAAAAAAAGTTTCTTTTAATGATAAGTTGGCAGTTTTGAATGTTTTGAGTTTGGGCTTGTCGAAAGAGGATTATCAAGAAGTTGTCGGCATAGTGAATGATGGTATTACGGTAGATGAGGTAAAAAAGGCTTACAAAATTGTGAGCGAGAATTTAACGAAAAAAGAGAAAGATAAAATTTGGTCATATTATTATAAGTATTTACATTTAGTTCAATAAAATCATGAAAGAGGGCGTGAAAACATGAAAAAAGTTGTAAGTTTATTGTTGGTTGCGATGCTGTCCTGCACGTTCCTGTGCCCGGCGGTCTTTGCACAAGCGGATGTAACCTTTTCTGCCAGTTCCATCAGAGATTTGATTGCAATGTTGGATGACAACATGCCGGGTGCTGTAGATACGCAGGCAGGTCAGGCACTTCGTGCTCAGGTGTTTGGTATTTTGGAGCTTTATACAAGCACCGATTTGAATATGGACAGTTTAATGGAAACTGTTGAGAAATTAGAGGATGGCGGTTTTACGATTCCGACAGATTTGCAGGATATCGTAACGCAGCTTGGTACTGATTTAACAGACAATAAAGATGCTGTATTGTTGGTGTTGTGTATGTTCCGTGCGTTGCCTCAGGAAGCAAGAGCAGCTGCGATTGCTGATTTCAAAGCAGCGCAGCAGGCTGTGGAAGATAAGTCCGTTGCAACGAATACATATTGGGTCAGCGAGGAAGTTGCCGGCGTTGCACTTGAAAGCGTTGACCAGGCAGCTTTGCAAGCTGTTTATGACTCTTTTGTAAACGTTAATGCTTCCGGTTTGGGACATGATAAGATGGGAACACACGGTGTTGGTCCCAACACCATTTTGCGTTTATTTAAAGCATTCCAAGGTCATTTGCTTTTAACAGATAGCGATTACGGCAGCTCCGATTTTGCACTTGCAAGCTACAGTGATGAGTATGCAGATGCCGTGGAAGAACAGATCGGTAACTATTTTGCCAGCATCAATGGCGAAACAGACCTTTCATTTACAAGCGTTATGAATCAGTTCTTGGCTGCTGCAAATGATTTTGAGTCGGAACTTCAGGGAAACATCAAGAGCGTTTTGGGTGCAAGTGAAATTGGCTTATATGCAGCGCTTGAGAGAAAAGATGATGATGAGGATACCGGCAGCAACAGACGTCCGGGCGGTAGCAGTAGTTCTTCGAAGGACGATGTAACGAATGTTGTACCGGATACTGATTCTGAGCCTCCGATGCCGCCGGCTGCAGGTGAAGCTTATATCTATACCGACACGGCTGGACACTGGGCACAGGATTATATCGCAGAACTGACCAAGCGTGGTATCTTTAACGGTTACGATGACGGCTCTTTCCGTCCTGACCTGAACATTACTCGTGAGGAAATTGCTGTAGCGATGACTCGCGCTTTAGGCCTTGAAGATGAAGCGCGCAAAGCACGTCCGACGAGCTTTGTAGATGAACATTACATCTCCTTGTGGGCTGTTGATTCTGTCAACATGATGGTTCAGCACGGTATCTTTACCGGCTATGATGATGGTACGTTTAAGCCTAAGCAAATTATCAGCAGAGAAGAACTGGTTGCTGTCGTAATCAGAGTCTTCACCAGTGATCTGCCGTCTTCCGAACTGACGTATACCGACCACGAGCATGTTGGTGACTGGGCAAGAGCATATCTGGAAAAGGCAACCGAGATGTCAATCGTTGGCGGCTATCCCGATGGCTCATTCCAGCCGAAGAATCCTGTAACTCGTGCAGAGGCTGCTAAGATCTTGTATAACTTCATGCACTATGCGGGCTTTCTTAAATAATTTCTGAGAGATACAACGGGGAAACGCATCGGCGACGGTCGATGCGTTTTCTTATCTTTAAAAAATGCTGAGTTTTCAGCAGAAAGACTATGAGGTTTCTTATGAAAAAGAAAATAATTGCATTATTTGCGGCGCTATGCTTGCTACTATGTTCTTTCGTCAGCGTATCGGCTGCGGAAAGCATGACCCAACTCTTGGTGACAGCGTTGACGGAAATGAGTCGAGATATTGTCATTCCTGCGTTGCCTTTTATCAGTTCTGACATGGGCCTTGACATGGTAGAAGAGTCACTTGAAAAGCGACAAAACGGTCAAGATGCCGGTATTATGGGATCGATGATTGATAAGGCTTTAACTTATACCGATGCAGAAACCCTGAAGAAAGGCCTTGACAGCCTTCGTCTGTTAGATGAAAGTTTTCGACAGAGATGTCAGCAGATTTACCAGAACTGTGAGGCGATGTCTTTAACCGACAAGGAGCAGCAGGGCATGAACAGCCTACTTGATCGTCTGTACCATAAAGATAGCGGTTTTCAAACGGTTTTAGCCAATCATCAAATATCAAACGGCATGATTGCTAACTTCCTGCATGCAGCTACGATTTTAACAGATGGAAAGCCGATGCTGTCATATAGAGACAACCACTTTTTTGTGGATCATTATCCTGCTGAGCTTTCTGCTGCCTTACAATCCATTTGGCAAGGTGATGTGCAAGGGTTTGATGTGAGTGCATATTTAGATACACTGATTAAAATTCTTAACGATTATATCCCGCAGTCTGAACAGGGAAATGTTGCTCGTGTGCTTCGTAAAACCGGCATTTTAACTATTGTGAATGACACGTCTGATGTTGAACGTCTGCCGCAGGCTTCAGGTGGAACATATTCAGAAGGTGGCAAGGACGAAGCAGGAAGTGTGCAGGCCTTTGAGGTGACAGAACCGGGAATTATTACCATTTCCGGCACTTACCGGATGCCGATGGTTTACCGTGTGCAAGACGGCAAAATGATACCCGAAAAAATGGTGCTCTATCTTGACGGAAAAATTGTGGCAGAGCTCTCTGCCGGTCATTATGTGATTCAGGAAACAGTGCCCTATTTTAACGATTGCGACGGTTGGGCAAAAGATTACATTGAAGCGTTATATGCTCGCGGCATTGTTGGTGGAAAAGGATCCCACACATTTGCTCCGTGGGATAACATCACGCGTGAGGAATTTGTGAAGCTCATTGTGGAACTGTTTGGCTTGGTAGACCCCGATGCACAGACATCTTTTGTTGATGTGCCCGAACATGCATGGTACTACACCTATGTTGCATCAGCGCAAAAGTACGGCATCGTAAACGGTGTCAGCGGCAACGAGTTTGGTGTGGGCGCCAACATCAAGCGTCAGGATATGGCAAAAATTATCAGCGATGTGTTGCAGAAGAAGGGGATTGCTGCTATGCCTGCTGATCAAACCGCATTTCACGATTACGGCACAATTGCCGATTATGCGAAAGCACATGTTTTGAATGTATGTGGCTTGGGTATTATTTCGGGTGATGATACGGGGAACTTCAGCCCCAACCGATTTGCAACCCGAGCAGAGGCTTCTAAGATGATTTATGGCATGCTGAAAGCAGTTCTGACAAGAGGCTGACAACCGCATAAAAACGCCATTTGTGCGGTTTTATGCAATGTTACTAAAATAATTTTTAAAATTTTGGTTAAAAATAGTCTAACATTTCAAAGAGATTTATGGTATCATATGTAGTGTAAAGGGATATGTAAATCATGAGGAGGTAAAAATAATGGCAAGTCTTAATCTAAAAGGCATTTATAAGAGATATGCCGGTGGAGTTACCGCAGTTAGCGACTTCACATTAGATATTGAGGATAAAGAGTTTGTCGTATTGGTTGGTCCTTCCGGCTGTGGTAAATCTACCACACTGAGAATGATTGCCGGTCTTGAAGAAATCAGTGAAGGTGAGTTATACATTGGCGATAAGCTGGTTAACGATGTTGCACCGAAGGACAGAGACATTGCAATGGTTTTCCAGAACTACGCACTGTATCCGCACATGACTGTATTTGATAATATGGCATTTGGTTTAAAACTGAGAAAAATGCCTAAGGCTGAAATCAAAAAGCGTGTTGAAGAAGCTGCCAGAATTCTGGACATTGAACATCTGCTTGACAGAAAGCCTAAGGCTCTTTCCGGTGGTCAGCGTCAGCGTGTTGCTTTGGGTCGTGCTATCGTGCGTGAACCGAAAGTGTTCCTGATGGACGAACCTCTGTCTAACTTGGATGCTAAGTTGAGAGGTCAGATGAGAACCGAAATCAGCAAGCTGCATAACAGATTGCAGACAACATTCATTTATGTAACACATGACCAGACAGAAGCTATGACAATGGGTACCAGAATCGTTGTTATGAAAGATGGTTTCATTCAGCAGATTGATTCTCCCCAGGTTCTGTATGAAAATCCTTGCAACATGTTTGTTGCCGGCTTTATTGGTAGCCCACCGATGAACTTCATCGATGTTGAGCTGCAGAAGGCTGAAAACGGTATGCAGTTAGCATTTGGCGAAACTGTTATCAAGCTGCCCGAAGCAAAGGCACAGAAGTTAGAAGGCTCTGAATATATCGGTAAGACTGTTGTAATGGGTATTCGTCCTGAAAACATTCATGATGAAGCTGTCATGATGGGTATCACACCGGAATGCATGGTTTCTGCTCATGTAGATGTTACCGAAATGATGGGTGCTGAAACATATCTGTATGTAACAGTTGAAGGTACACCGTTTATCGCAAGAGTTAATCCCAGAACAACTGCAAAAGCAGGCGATCAGATTAACCTGATTTTAGACGGCAACAAGATTCAGCTGTTCGATAAAGAGACCGAGCAGGTTATCTTAAACTAAATACTTAAACAATCAGGGTGGCTTTGAGCCACCCTTTTTTGTTGCCTATGTTCAAATGCCAAAAGTAGCAGAAACATCTTGCAATCAAGGGGCGTTTGTGATACAATATCATGAAGTGGGATTTATAATACAGAAAGTTTATAAGATAATTTTTTTATTCATAAACGCTTGTGATATTGCATAAAAATTCTTTCATAAGGAAGTGTATCCATGAGCTATCAGGTTCATTCGTGTGAAATTGTCAGCCAAGCCGAAATTGCACCGCATATTTTTCGTGCTTGGGTAAAAAATAAGATATTGGCAGAGCAGGCAAAGCCGGGTCAGTTTTTGCACATTCAGTGTGGAGACGCCATTTCTATGCCCCTGCGCCGTCCCATCAGTATATGCGATGTTATTGGCGACCAAGTTTGCTTTATCTATGAAGTGAAGGGCAGAGGTACAGAGGCTCTTTGCAAACAAAGTGGCCAACTGGATATTTTAGGCCCTGTGGGAAATGGCTTTACGGTTGATCCTACCCGTTATGTGCGTCCGGCTGTCATTGGCGGAGGCATCGGCGTGTATCCTATGTTGTATTTGGCAAAACAGTTAACAGACGCCTCCGTATATCTTGGTTTTCGTAATAAAAGTTTGGTTACTTTAGAAGATGAATTTAAAATGGCTTCGTCATATGTATCTATATCCACAGATGACGGAAGCTATGGGGAAAGCGGTTTTGCGCTTGATCGATTGAAAGAGGATTTTGCTGAAAAGAAATTTGATATTCTCTATGCTTGTGGACCGAAAGGCATGCTGCGCGCGATTCAGTCTTTTGCTGCTGAAACCGGCATCCCTTGCCAGATTTCATTGGAAGAACGCATGGGGTGCGGCATTGGCGCATGTCTGACTTGCAGTTGTGAAACGCATGAAGAAGGAAGCGGGAAATATAAACGAGTTTGCCGGAATGGTCCTGTCTTTTGGGCAGAGGAGGTTGTGCTATGAACATGAAGGTTAATATTGCCGGTGTAGAACTGGAAAACCCCATTATTGCAGCTTCTGGTACGTTCGGATTTGGCAGAGAATATGCCGAATTATATGATTTGAGCGAGATTGGTGCTATTTCGGTTAAGGGTCTGACAAAGGCACCTCGTGCAGGCAATCCGCCGCCGCGTATCACAGAGACCTATGGCGGCATTTTAAACAGCGTTGGCCTGCAAAACCCGGGTGTGGATGTTTTTATTAAGGAAGAAATCCCGTTTCTTAGACAGTATCGCTGCAAAATCATTGCCAATATGGCAGGCAGTACCTTTGAGGACTATTGCGAAATGGCAGAAAAGCTCTCTGATGCTGATGTTGACCTGCTGGAAATGAACATATCCTGTCCCAATGTTAAGGCTGGCGGTGCAGCTTTTGGTACCAACCCTGATACGGTCTATGAAATTACCTCCACAGTTCGCAAATATGCAAAACGACCTTTAATTGTTAAGCTTTCACCGAATGTATCAGATATTACCGAGACAGCCAAGGCGGCTGAAGCCGGCGGCGCTGATGCACTTTCGTTAATTAACACCCTGACAGGTATGGCGATTGATATTAAAACCAGGCGCCCCATTTTGGCTAATGTGGTTGGCGGCATGTCCGGTCCATGCGTAAAGCCGGTGGCTGTTCGCATGGTCTATCAAGTACATAACGCAGTAAAACTGCCCCTGATTGGTATGGGCGGCATTACCACCGGTGAAGATGCAGTAGAATTTTTGTTAGCAGGCAGCACAGCGGTATCTGTGGGAACAGCCAACTTTACAGATCCTTATGCTTGCATCAAAATCCGTGACGGCATCGCCCGTTATATGGAACAATATGGCATTTGTGACATTGCAGAACTGACAGGCGGCGTTATGACGAATTAATAGGAGGTAAATCGTGAAAAAAATTACACTGGACTACAGTAAATCATTATGTATTACAGATGAAGAAATTGAAAATCTTGCCGGACAGGTGGCAGAAGCCCATGAGAAGCTGACCAACAAAACCGGTGCAGGCAATGATTTTTTAGGTTGGGTCAATTTACCCAACGACTATGATAAAGAAGAATATGCACGCATTAAGGTTGCTGCAGAAAAAATCAGAAACAGCTGCGATGTGTTGATCGTAATCGGAATCGGTGGTTCCTATTTAGGAGCTAAGGCTGCGATTGATTTGTTTACAAACAGCTTTTATAACATGCAGACTGCCGAGAACAGAAAGGCACCGCAAATTTTCTTTGCGGGCAACTCCATCAGCTCTACGTATTTATCTGATTTATATCAATTGGTGAAAGATAAAGACATTTGTTTGAATGTCATTTCCAAGTCAGGCACTACCACGGAGCCGGCTATTGCGTTTCGTATTTTTAAAGAGTTGGTTGAACAAAAATACGGAAAAGAAGGTGCGAAAGATAGGATTTTCGTTACCACAGACAAAGCCCGGGGTGCTTTAAAGCAATTATCTGAAAAAGAAGGCTACGAAACCTTTGTGATTGCGGACGACATCGGTGGCCGCTATTCAGTTTTAAGTGCTGTTGGTTTGCTTCCCATTGCTGTGTGTGGTGCGGATTTAGATGCGATCATGCAGGGCGCACAGGATGCATATCGTGAATATGATAACTGCGATTTAAAAACCAATACCTGCTATCAGTACGCAGCGCTTAGAAACATTTTGTATCGTAAGGGAAAAACCATTGAAATTATGGTGAACTATGAGCCAAGACTGCATTATTTCGCAGAATGGTGGAAGCAACTTTACGGAGAGAGTGAGGGCAAAGACCAACGTGGTATTTTCCCTGCAGCCGTAGACTTTTCTACAGATCTGCACTCCATGGGTCAATATATTCAGGATGGCATGCGGAATTTATTTGAAACCGTTCTGCATGTTGAAACAGCTACAGCCGATGTGGCGCTGAAAGAAGATGCCGACAATGTTGACGGCTTAAATTTCTTGGCCGGCAAGACGGTTTCCCATGTGAATGAAATGGCATTTTTAGGAACAGTATTGGCGCACAACGACGGCGGCGTTCCTAATTTGATTATCAATATTCCGGCACTGAATGAATATTATTTCGGCAAGTTGGCATATTTCTTTGAAAAAGCCTGTGGTATCAGCGGATATCTGTTGGCGGTAAACCCCTTTAATCAACCGGGGGTTGAGGCATATAAAAAGAATATGTTTGCTCTGCTTGGTAAGCCGGGTTACGAAAAAGAAAAGGCAGCTTTAGAAGAAAGACTGCACTAAGGAGGACACAAAGCATGGAATATGCAAGCACAAGAAATAAAAAAATTTCTGTCAGCTCAGCCATGGCGATTAAGACAGGTCTGGCACCTGATGGCGGTTTATTTGTTCCCAAGGAATTTCCGCAAATTTTACCGGAGGAGATTCAGGCTCTTTCGCAAATGAGCTATACGGAACGTGCCGTTAAAATCTTAGGAAAATTTTTGACAGATTTTTCGACAGAAGAACTGATTGACTGTGCACAAAGCGCTTATAACAAAAACAAATTCGAAACTGACGAGATTGCGCCTTTGTATCAGCTTACCAAGGATACCTATTTTTTAGAACTGTGGCATGGCCCTACTTGTGCCTTTAAGGATATGGCACTGCAAATTCTGCCTCATCTTTTAAAGAAATCGGTTGTGAAAACCGGTGAAACCAAAGAGGTTGTTATTTTGGTGGCAACTTCAGGTGATACCGGCAAGGCAGCCTTAGAGGGCTTTAAGGATGTAGACGGCACCCGCATTATCGTGTTCTATCCCGAGAACGGTGTATCTAACATGCAGAAACGTCAAATGGTTACTCAGGAAGGTAACAACGTGGATGTGGCTGCTGTGGTGGGTAATTTTGACGATGCACAGAGTGGCGTGAAAAAGATTTTTGGTGACGCAGAATATGCACAGGTTTTAGAGCGGAACAATTTCATGCTCTCCAGTGCAAACTCCATCAACTGGGGTCGCTTAGTGCCTCAGATTGTGTATTATTTTTCAGCTTACTGCAACCTTTTGAAAAATGATGAAATTTCCTTGGGTGACCCTGTTAATTTTGTCGTGCCGACCGGTAACTTCGGTAACATCTTAGCGGCATATTATGCTAAGGAAATGGGTCTTCCCGTTGGTAAGCTGATTTGTGCTTCTAATGAAAACAACGTTCTGACAGATTTTATCAGAACAGGTGTATATGACAAAAACCGTCCCTTTAAAACCACTGGTTCACCATCTATGGATATTTTGATTTCCAGTAACTTAGAGCGATTTTTATATCATGCAACAGGTTGTGACGATGCGCGTGTGGCTGAGTGGATGAAGAATCTTACCGAAAGCGGACGCTATGAAGTACCGGATGTGACAAAGGCTAAAATTCGTGAGGTATTCTATGGTGGCTTCTGCGATGATGAGGCGACTGAGAAAACCATTGCGGCGGTCAGCCGTGAGCATGGCTATGTGATGGATACACATACGGCTGTTGCAAAATGTGTGTATGAGCAATATCGGGCAGAAACAAGTGACGAAACAAAAACGGTGATTGTATCAACTGCAAGCCCGTTTAAGTTCAGCGACAGAGTACTCTCTGCTGTTGCAGGTGAAGATGCTGCCCAGGGTCTTGATGACTTTGCTCTCCTTGAGACATTGGCAAAAGAAGCCGATTTAGTAATTCCTGCATCATTGGCAGGACTCAACAGTAAGCCGGTTATTTTCACGACGACTTGTGATAAAACAGAGATGTATGATGTAGTTAGCCACATGCTGAACTTGTCATAAGCGGAGGTTGTTATGGGAACAAGTTGGATTCAGGCTGTTATCTATACGACCGCAGAAGGTATTGAGCCGGTGAGTGGTAGGCTCTATCAACTGGGTATTAACGGTCTTGAAATAGAAGATGAAGCAGATTTCAAAAGTTTTTTAGAAGAAAACCGTTCCGCGTGGGATTATGTCGATGAAGAACTTCTGGCAGCAAAGGCATGCGAGACTAACATTAAAATTTATGTGACGGCAGATAGTGCTGGCAGGGAGATTTTAGGTGAAGTAGAGCGCAGTCTTGCGCAGCTTGGGCAGATGGATGCAGAAGGACGTTTTGGCAGTCTGCGTCTCAGCTTTACCAACATGGATGAAGAAGATTGGGCCAATAATTGGAAGCAATATTTTAAGCCTTTAACGGTTGGCGAAAAGATATTGATTCTGCCGGAGTGGGAAACCTTAGAAAAAGAAACAGACAGAACGGTGTTTATCATCAACCCGGGCATGAGCTTCGGTACGGGTTCGCACCACACCACAAGATTGTGCTTAGAGCGTTTGGAACAATACATAAAGCCGGGCATGAACGTGCTTGATTTGGGTTGCGGCAGCGGCATTTTGTCTGCTGTGGCGTTGCTTTTGGGCGCGGAAACTGCAACGGCGGTAGATATTGATCCCAATGCGGCGAAAATTGCACGTGAAAATGCACAGCGAAACGACATTGCAGATGATCGTTACAGAATTTTTGCCGGCAACGTGTTAGAAGATGAAGCATTGCAAAAGCAGTTGGCAGACCGTCAGTATGATTTGGTGCTTGCTAATATTGTGGCAGATGTGATTATTGCACTGGCGCCTCAGATTCCCAGTCTGTTGAAGCAGGATGGTGTTTACATCACCTCAGGTATTATCACAGACCGCGGTGATGAGGTTCTGGAAACGTATAAACAACTGGGTATGAAGTTAATCAACCGGAGCCAAAGCGGCGACTGGTTAGCGTTTGATTACAAGAAATAAAAAAAGATGTGTAATAGTCTGATTCATGACTGTTACACATCTTTTTTCTGGTGAGGATAAATGGACTTGAACCATCGACCTCTTGCATGTCAAGCAAGCGCTCTAACCAACTGAGCTATACCCTCTTGTGTTACCATTTGTCATTATAGCAGAAACAAAGAGAAAATGCAAGCTTTTTTTGAGTTATCCTGAGTTTCTACTATATATAATAAGAAACATAGCCTAATAAGGTCTAACACAATTACAAATTTGCTGAATTTTTGAAAAAAAGACAGTTGTCATTTGTCCATTTTCACAAAGAAGCAATTTCCAGTTTGTTGAAATTGCCAAAAGTGAAAAAAAGTAAATCTTTTTTCTTTTTTATAGTTGACAAGAGATTTTATTTGTAGTAAAATATAATCAAATCATGGTAATATATTAAAATTAGAAAAGTGGGTGTGATTAAATGAAAAAAGGGTACTTAAAAGTTTTGGCAGCGGTTGCTGCTGTAGCAATGCTGATGAGCATGAGCTTGTCTGTATTTGCTGATGCGCCGACCTACACAACGACAACAACTTATAACCTTTCTGATGAAACAAAAGTTGATGTTGTAACTGAAGTTACTGGTGTTGGCGCAGAAGATCAGGTTGCTTATTTGGTAACTGAAAAGAATTCTACTCCTGGCAACATTATCTGGATTGACCAGCAGGCGGCAGATGAAGATGGTGCTGTAACATTCAGCTTCACAACCGATGCTGCAAACGCAAAGGGCTTAGGTAGCGAAATTAAAGTTGGTTCAACAAGCTATGCTGCTACTGCTTTTGATTCTGCTGAGACAGAAGTTAAATTAGCAAACTACACTGTTACTTATGCTGAAGAAGTAAAAAGCGGTGAAAATGTTATTGGTAGAGTTAAAGCTACTGTAGTTTCTGGAAATTCTGTAACAGATGGTGATGAAATAGAATTCACTGTTTATCCTGCAGCTGGTTATGAATTTGATAAATGCGTTGCTGTTGTAGGTAGCGATGAAACGGAGTTACCTTGGGTTGCTGGTAGCTCAGTTAAAAAAGTTGCGGTAAAAGCTAACACAACTTATGAGTTCTCTTTCAAAGCTGTAACAGCTACTTTGGAAGTTGCTTCTGTGGTTGGTAGTGCTACTGTTTCTGCTAATCCTGCGGGTAAACAAGTTGGTTCCGTTGCAGGTTCTGCTAAAGGTGCTAGCGAGTTTGGTATCTTAGTGATTAATGCTGAGAGTGCTGAATCTCTGTTGAACAACGTTTCTGCGGCTGATTTTGCTAATTGGGAAAATGCAACAGATAAAAATGGTGTCAGAAAATATCAGGCACTGGGTGCTAATGAAGCTGGTGAATATGTAATCAGCCTGGTTGATAGTACTGATGAGTTCTTTGCTAATGGTGCTTCCTATAAAGCTGTTCTGTACGCGCTGAAAGGTGATAGCTTGCTGAAGAGTGCCGTATTTACCTTGGGCGAGTAATTAAGAGGAGGATATAGAGAAATGAAAGAATATATCAAACCCGAACTGCAGGTTCGTGAAATCCGTGTTGAAGAGAACTTAGCAAAAGTTGATTGGTCCGTTAAGAATGGTCAGGTTGTTACCGAATATGGTCAGCTGACTGCTTTAGCAGCTTTAACAACTGCTGGTTCCGGCGGACAAGGCTAATAAGTTTATTAAAAAGATTAAAACGCATCTGATTATATCAGATGCGTTTTTTTGTCTGTATCGTAGGCGTGAGGAGGAAATTCCTGTTCTACTGGGGCAAGCAATATAGGCGTAGCCGTAATAAAAAGGGCAAGCTTTAAGTAAGCACAAAAGAAAACCTCCCTGGCTTAGAGGGAGGGGGACCGGCCGTAGACAGTGGTGGGAGTGGTGGGATTTATATTCTGCCTTATTTGATTACGCATATTGTGTCATGTTCTATTCCGGTAATCGTGACTCCTTGTTGCGCAAGCTTGCTGATTTGTGCAAGAGTTGATTCGGTAATCTTTTCACCCGGAAGAAGTAAGGGGATACACGGCGGAAATGCTGAGACAGCAGCCGCACAAATTTTGCCGACGGATTCAGAAAGTGGAACTCTTTTCTGTGTGCGTTGACGTGCCTCAGCAGGAGTGAGTGTGGGCAGAGTTGCCTCAAACATTATATTGATAGGTGCGGTAAGAGGCTTACCTTCTGACGGCAAAGCGTCTAAATAATGTATCGCCTCCGCTAAAAGACGGATGTCTTCGTTACTTGTGCACCAGGAAGTCATAAAAAGCACCCTGTGAGCATCTGCCATTTCACTATAAATGCCAAACTTAGTTCTAAGAATTTCCTCAGCACGATAACCGCTGATTCCCTTTTCTGCCCAACTTGGCAGAAGCTTAAAAGGATCTTGCAATCTGGGGAGCGATAATGGGTCAAGACGCGCTAATAGCTTTTGAGTTTCCTCCTCACCCTGTGTTGCTGCATAGTCTAAAGCATATTCCATGGCAGCCAATAGCACATAAGAAGGACTGCTGGTCTGGAACATGCGCACAGTTTTTCTAACATCTTCTGTTTCCAAACCCTTTCCAATGTGCAGCAGCGCGGTTTGATTAGGTGCCGGTAAGGATTTGTGGCTGCTCGTAACACTCATATCAGCCCCTTGTTCCATGGCGGATTGAGGTAGCAGAGAAGAAAATGGAAAATGCGCACCATGTGCCTCGTCAACAAGTAAAACAGCTTGATGCTTATGTAGTATTTCAGCAATTTCGGAAATTGGTGCTACTGCACCATAATAGTTTGGAGAGGTTATGACTGCACCGCAAATTGTAGGAAATTTCTTTAAAAGCTGCTGAATGGATTTACTATCAACAGTTCCGGGGACGCCGGCAAGTGCTGAGGCCTCAGGAGCAACATAAATGGGCACGATGCCTGTTAGCGCAGCAGCGTGTAGCACGGATTGATGACAGCAACGGTCTATTAAAACCATATCTCCCGGTCGAAAAGCGTGGAACATCATGGTCAGAATGCCACCGGTAGAGCCGTTCACCAAATAAAAGCTGTGGTGTGCTCCGTAGTACTTAGCAGCCTGCTTTTCAGCCTCTAAGATTTCATCTTCAGGATGAATTAACGCATCAGTACCCCAAAGCTCTGTCGTATCCAGTGAAAAAATATCTTTTGAAAAAGGCATCCCTTTTAACCCGACGCCGTTTTTATGGCCGGGCATGTGAAAGGATGCCTTTTCTGCTTCTAAATGTCGCTTGAGCATATCTGTAATCATGATGCGCCTCCGCTGCATAGGAATTTATATGGTGATTTTATCTAAAATATCTGCCATTTCAGCAAGGAAAATACCGTAATTGGTAATGGGAACGCCCTGCATGGTGGCGCGCATCACGCGCGAGAGAACTTGACGTCGGTTAAACATGCAACCGCCGCAGTGAATTACCAAAGCATAGGGGGTTAAATCAGCCGGAAAATCCTGACCGCCCACCACCTCAATCTGTACATCGGAATTGATTTTCTGATGAATTAAATTGGGAATTTTCACCCTGCCAATGTCACCATCTAAGGGCTGATGACTGCAAGCTTCAGCAATGAGAACACGGTCGCCTGCCTGGAGTTTTCGCGCCACTTTAGCACCGGCAAGATAGGCTTCTATGTCGCCTTTATAGCGTGCCAAGAGCACTGAAAAAGATGTTAAGCGACTTTGCTCAGGCTTGTGCGCATAGACAAAAGGAAACACCTGTGAATCTGTGATGATTAAGTCTGGAGCGCCGTCCTTTAATGCCTCGGAGAGTTGATTGGGAGTAACGCAGGTGGTGATAGCGCCATGATCTAACAGATCGCGAATAACCTGCACCTGCGGTAAAATGAGTCGTCCTTTGGGAGCCTGAATATCTTGAGGCATCACAAGAAGAACGCGCTGATTTTCCTCTACTAAATGACCAATGATAGATTCATTTTCAATGGAAGCCGGCGCTGATTTCACAAGTTGCTCACGAAAGGCATCCAGTCCTGTTTTTTGCGTCGCGCTTACAGGCACAACTGAAAGATTTAAAATGGCGTTGATTTCTTTTTCAGTTTTTTCTGCATTTTGCAGGCGGTCAATCTGATTTAAAACTGCTACAGTGGGAATTTTTCTGTTTGTAAGCTCTGTCAGCAGTTGTTTTTCTTCTTCATAATTCTCAGCTTCTGTCATCACCAGAACTGCCAGATCTGTTTTGTCCATGGCAGATAAGGTGCGGCTCATGCGCAGAGCTCCCAACTCAGTATGGTCGCCAAAACCGGCGGTATCCAGCAAAATGCAAGGACCCAAAGGGTAGATTTCAATGGGCTTGGAAACAGGGTCGGTGGTGGTGCCGGAAACGGCAGAAACCAAGGACACTTCTTGTCCCGCTAATGCGTTGATTAAGGATGATTTACCCGTGTTGGTTCGGCCGAAAAAACCGATTGTCAGTCGCAGAGCACTGGGAGTATCTTGTAAAGATACCTGATGCATGCCGATTCCCTCCTTCTATGAAAAATGCCGCCATTTACAAGCGGCGGCGAGAAATGTCTGATAAAATTGTATCACAGCATCAGGGGTTTGTCAACTTTTGAACTGTACCCATAGTGCGGTAGCATTTCGCGTAAGACCTCGTCATATATTATAAAGACGGGAGGCGATTTGGGTGCAAACGAAGCGATTTTTAAAAAACGGTGTGATCTTAGCCTGTACATCGGTGTTTTTGCGTGGTGTGGGAGTCTCGTTTAATGTCTATATTACCAATAAAATCGGTGCAGAGGGAATTGGCCTGTTTGGGCTCATTATGTCAGTTTATATGTTTGCGACTACGCTTGCTTCCTCGGGGGCATCTCTTGCCGCCACGCGCCTTGTGACGGAAGAACTTGCCATGGGCTGTGACAGAGGCATCAGGCGCAGCATGATTACCTGCCTTTCGTATACGGCATTTTTTGGTCTCGCATCAGGCAGTCTGTTGTTTTTCTTTGCTGAGCCGTTAGGGACGCTGTGGCTTTCAGATGTACGCACCGTACGCTCTCTTCGTGCTTTGGCGGTCAGCATGCCTTGCATTGCTCTTTCCTCGGCGATGACTGGGTACTTTATGGCAGTACGGCGCATTACAAAAAGTGCTGCCGCACAGATTTTAGAGTTAAGTGTAAAAATTATTGTGACCGTTTTTGCCTTGCGGATTTTTATCAGCCACGGCATTGAATATGCCTGCTTTGCCGTTGTTGGAGGCGGCAGCGTAGCGGAGATAGTTTCTTGTCTGTTTTTATATGCTCTTTATCGTTTTGATCGTAAGCGATATTGCAGCAATCGGGTGTGTGAGGGTCGATATGTGCACCGCATGTTGCAAATTGCGTTGCCGGTGGCGGTTAGTTCCTATTTGCGCTCCGGACTTGTGACACTGGAACATTTATTGGTGCCGCGTGGTCTAAAAAAATATGGTGCCTCATCGTCTGCTTCGCTGGCACAATACGGTGTGGTGCATGGCATGGTAATGCCGATTTTGCTCTTTCCATCCGCCTTAATTTCTGCTTTTGCAGGACTACTTGTACCGGAGCTGACAGAATTGCAAAAACAGAATAAAAACAGCGGCATTAACCGTGTGGTGAGTCGAGCAATGCGTACAACCATGGTCTTTGGAGCCGGTGCTGCCGGGATTTTTCTTGCGTTTAGTGAGGAACTGGGCATGGTGGTTTATGGCAGCGGTGATGCAGCATTATTTCTTCGCTTTTTGGCACCGCTTGTGATGGTGATGTATACCGACAGCGTGACGGACGCTATGCTCAAGGGACTGAATCAGCAGGTGTATTCTATGCGCTATAACATTATTGATTCAGCGGTGAGTGTGGCACTGATTTACAGCTTATTGCCCCGTTTTGGGGTTAACGGATATGTGGCAGTTATTTTTTTAACAGAGATTTTAAACGCTTCTCTCAGCGTGAATCGTTTGATTCGGATTACAGATTTTCGGATTGCTGTTTTAAAAGAAATTTTCCTACCTTGTTTTTGCAGTCTTTCTGCTGTGTTTGGCGTGCGACTGCTATTTTTCCTTCTATGCGGTGGCGTATCAGCATCGGCGCAGGTGCTTGCTTGTGCAATTACGCTGTCTGTGGCAATCTATTTGATGTTGATGTTTCTATTGCAGAAGGTCACCATATCTCTTTAAAGCAGGTATGCCAGCCCTTTTGCATAATGGCTTCGACCATTTGTGCTTCAGTTATGCTACGCAGAAATTTTTGCTGACTGTCAACAATATGAACGACATAATATCTGTCATAAGCCAGCAGGCGGAACACATCCTTTGCATGGACAGAATCTATCACTGTGACAGAATCAGAGCGCATGAGACCACGTTTTTTGAGCTTATTTTTGGCATAGAGAAGCTCTTGCATTATGATATATTCGTTGCGTCGTTGTTCTTCTGTCATGTGTAAGACCAAAAAACTTGCAACCATGAGAAGGCTTACGTTGAAACGGCTGAGAAAAAGAAGAAATAAGCCGGCAAGGAAAATGAGAATGGTGAGAACTTTACCGATTTTTCGCATCATGGATATGGCATCAAGATACCCCAACCGCCGAATCAGAATGGCCTTTAACACTCTACCACCATCTAAAGGCAAACAGGGGAGAAGATTCAGTCCTAAAACAGAAAGATTCAGGACCTGAAACATCCATAGGCTAAGGGGTGTAACAGAAAAAAAGCTCTCCACAAGGCGTCCGACAAGTAGCATGAGCAGATTTGAAAACGGACCGGCTAAGGCAATGAAAATTTCTTTGCCTGTGTGACGAATCACGCGGGCAGATAGTCGCAACGTCATGCCGAAGGGGAGGAGAATGACGGAACCGATCCTCTCCTTTACAATGAGTGCGGCAAAGAGGTGGAACAGCTCGTGGACACACACGATACTGTAAGCCATGAACATGGTGTTTAGGCTGCGTACTGCCCATGCTAAAAAGAGCAAGGGGAAGAATAGCCAATGCACATAAAAGAAGCGGGTTATTTTAATCATGGTCTACTTCCTCTTGAGAAGGAAAATCCAGAAAATCAGTTGGGTTTAAAAAGGTGTCACCATCGCGAATTTCAAAGTGTAGGTGTGGTCCTGTGGTATTACCCGTTGCACCCACGGTGGCGATGATTTGTCCTTTTGTAATCTGGTCCCCGGGTTGAGGCAGAATCTCATCGCAATGCGCATATAAGGTTAAAATGGTATTGCTGTGACGAACGAGGATATAGTTACCGTATTCTTCATCACTGGTTACGGATTCAACCTGACCGTCGGCAACACATTTGATTTTATCACCGGAAGCTGCACCCAGGTCTACACCATAATGAAACGTTTCTGTGCCATCTGTGGGATGCGTCCTGAGACCGAAGGAAGAGGTGACAGATGCCTCCACCGGCAGATGTAAATCAGTGAGAAATTCTTTTTCGCCGATGTTTTCTGTTTCATGATTTGGGAGAAGAGCCTCGAAAGTTTTGTAAAGCTGCGAGGGAATTTTCTTAAAGTCGGTATTTGTTTTTATCATCAACTCCACGCTGTTTTTTACGGCAGAAATATTTGGATTTTCAGAAAGCCTGACAAACAAACAGACAATAAACAAAAACAGGCACAAGGAAGCCTGCTTCATCAGTTCGGTTTTGTAGTGGGTGTTTTTTTTCTTTGTGCTTTGACGTCTGCGTTCTAAATTACCGGCAGTGCCTCGGCGGTATACTGGTTCCATGGTCTTGTCCCCTTTCAAAATTCTTGGTACAGTATATGAAAGGAACAAGGAGAATATGACAGATACTTTGTTTCTGTTAGATTAAAAACGCCACGCAGTCGCGTGGCGTTTTTAACTCGTAAAATTATTTTTCTAAAAGTTCAATACCCTTTTTCACTCTGTTTAAGGTATCTTCTTTGCCCAGTAGTTCAGCAAGCTCTACGCCTCCGCCCGGGGTGAACGATTTGCCGGAAACGGCAACACGCAGAGGCCAGAGAATCAATCCGTTTTTCACCTCTAAGCGTTCAATTAAGGCAAACAGTGCTTCGTGCAGTGCATCATAATTCCAATCGGAAATTCCTTCTAACACCGGCAGAATTTCTTTCAGTGAGGTCAGTGAATTTTCCTCGTTGGTTTTCATTTTCTTGTGGCAGTACAGTGCCGGGTCATACGCAGGCAGCGCATCCACGAAGTCAAGCTGTTCGGGAATGTCTGACAGCTTTTCACAGCGGTCGTGAAGCAACTTAGCAGCCTTTGTCAGGTCAACATCCTTGCGGGTGATGGCTTTTTCTAAATAGGGCAGAGCCTTTTCATAAAAAGCTTCAGGAGACAGCTTGCGGATATATTCTCCGTTGAGCCAATCCAGCTTTTGGGGGTCAAAAATGGCAGGGGATTTGCTGATGCCCTTAATATCAAAGGCTTCAATCATTTCATCCAAAGTGAAAATCTCCTGCTCGCCACCCGGACTCCAGCCCAGCAGTGCAATGTAATTCAAAACGGCTTCTTTTAAATAACCCTTATTGATAAAGTCTTCATAAGAAGCATCACCATCGCGCTTGCTGAGCTTTTTGTGTGCATCGCGCATAACGGGCGATACGTGAATATAGGTGGGGATTTCCCAGCCAAATGCTTCATAGAGCAGGTTATACTTCGGGGTGGAGGACAAATATTCACTGCCGCGGATGATGTGCGTGATGTTCATCAAATGGTCGTCGATGACGTTGGCAAAGTTATAGGTTGGAAATCCATCTGACTTCAACAAAATATTGTCATCTAAAGTAGCGTTATCAACTGTGATTTTTCCGTAAATTTCATCATAAAAGCTGGTGTTACCATGACGGGGAATTTTTTGACGGATTACATAGGGAACGCCAGCAGCCAACTTTTCTTCAATTTCTTCTTTTGAAAGACGGGCACAATGTCCGTCATATTTCGGCATCAGCTTGGCAGCCTCCTGCTGACTGCGGAGAGCATCTAAACGTTCTTTGTCGCAGAAGCAATAATAAGCACCGCCGGCCTCAACCAATTTTTTTGCATATTCCTGATATAAGCCCAAACGCTCGCTCTGGATATAAGGACCATAATTACCGCCAATATCCGGGCCTTCATCGTGAATCAGACCGGTTTCGGCAAGGGTTCTGTAAATTAAGTCAACAGCACCGTCAACGTAACGCTCCTGGTCGGTATCCTCGATACGGAGAATAAAATCGCCACCTGAGTGCTTGGTAATTAAATACGCATACAGCGCCGTACGCAGGTTGCCAATGTGCATATACCCCGTGGGACTGGGCGCAAAACGCGTTCTTATTTTTGTCATGTTTGAATCATCCTTTCGTCAGCATAAACCTAAACATAGTATAACGCATTTTTTTGGTAAAATCAAGGATTTTATCGCAAAATAACTTTACCTTATTCTGTTTTTGTGGTATACTATATAATAGATTAGTATTGGTTTGAAAGGATTGGCTTAAGGTATGAAAACGTTTTTAGAAAGAATCCTCGGAAAATATAGTGATCGTGAGCTAAAACGTGTACGCCCCATTGCAGATCGCGTTATGGCACTCGATGAAGAATATGCAGCCCTGACAGATGAAGAGTTAAAGGCAAAAACGCCATGGTTTAAAGAGCGTTTGGCTGCCGGCGAAACGCTGGACGACTTACTTCCTGAAGCCTTTGCAACCGTGCGCGAGGCAGCTTGGCGTGTGCTGGGCATGAAGCATTTTTATGTGCAGGTTATGGGCGGTATCGTGCTGCATCAGGGTCGAATTTCTGAAATGAAAACCGGTGAAGGTAAAACACTGGTTTCCACCCTGCCGGCTTATTTAAATGCCTTAGAGGGTAAGGGTGTTCACATTGTTACAGTGAATGACTATCTGGCTAAGCGTGACAGCGAGTGGATGGGTAAGGTCTTTAAGTTTTTGGGTCTTACTGTGGGCTTGATTATTCATGATATTGCGCCGGAAGACAGAAAAGCCAACTATTTGGCTGATATTACCTATGGTACCAATAACGAATTTGGTTTTGACTACCTTCGTGATAATATGGTCATCTACAAAGAGCAAATGGTGCAGCGTGGTCAGCACTATGCCATTGTGGACGAGGTTGACTCCATTTTGATTGACGAAGCCAGAACGCCGCTGATTATCTCCGGTATGGGGGATAAATCCACAGAGCTTTACCATATTGCTGACCGTTTTGCAAGAAGTTTGACCTGCCATCGCGTGACGGAATCCGACGATAAGAGCTTAGATGATGACAGCACGGCGGATTATATTGTTGACGAAAAGGCGCATACGGCAACCTTGACCAAGCAGGGCATTATGAAGGCAGAAAAGGCCTTTAATCTTGAGAATTTTTCCGATCCTGAAAATATGACCCTGCAGCATCATATCAATCAGGCAATTCGCGCCCATGGCCTCATGCATCGTGACCAGGATTATGTGAATAAAGACGGCGAAATTATCATTGTTGATGAGTTTACCGGGCGTCTCATGCTGGGTCGCCGTTATTCTGATGGACTCCATCAGGCGATTGAAGCCAAAGAAGGGGTGAAGGTTGAACGAGAGAGTAAAACGTTGGCAACCATTACCTTTCAGAACTATTTCCGTTTATATACCAAGCTGTCCGGCATGACCGGTACAGCCCTCACCGAAGAAACGGAATTTCAAGAAATTTATAAGTTAGATGTGATTGAGATTCCCACCAACCGTGACATGATTCGTCATGATTTGCCGGATTCGGTATATAAAACTGAGCGCGGTAAATTAAATGCCGTTGTAGAGCAGGTCGTGAGTTGTCATGAAAAAGGTCAGCCTGTTTTGGTTGGTACGGTGACCATTGAAAAATCAGAGTTGATTTCCGGCATGCTGAAGCGCCGTGGTGTTCCGCATGAGGTGTTAAACGCCAAATACCATGAAAAAGAGGCAGAAATCATTGCTCAGGCAGGTAAGCTCGGTGCCGTGACCATCGCTACCAACATGGCAGGCCGTGGTACGGATATTATGCTGGGCGGTAATGCTGAGTTCATGGCAAAGCATGAAATGAAAAAACGCGGCATGTCCGACGAATTAATTTCAGAAGCTATGGGCTTTTCTGATACAGCTGATGAAGAAATTAAAGAGGCACGTAAGCTGTTTTCTGAACTCATGGCTCAATTCAAAGAACAGATTGCACCGGAAGCAGAGCGCGTTCGTGAGGCAGGTGGATTGTATATTATTGGTACAGAACGTCATGAGTCTCGCCGTATTGACAATCAGCTTCGTGGTCGTGCCGGCCGTCAGGGGGACCCGGGTACATCTCGTTTTTATATCTCCTTGGAGGACGATTTAATGCGTCTGTTCGGTTCTGACAGAATGAGCGCAATGGTGAGTGCCTTGGGTCTGGAGGAAGATCAACCCATTGAGCATAAAATGCTTTCTAATGCCATTGAGAATGCACAAAAGCGTGTTGAGGGTCGCAACTTCCAGATTAGAAAGCACGTTTTGCAATATGACGATGTGATGAATCAGCAGCGTGAAATTATTTATGCGCAGCGTCAGGAGGTTCTTTCCGGCAGCAGTGTAAAGCATAATATTTTAAAAATGCTGTCTGACTTTATCGATGAGGCAGTTGACCGCTATACCGGCAGTGCAGAAGGAGCTGACGAATGGAATCTTTCGGGTCTGTTGGAATTTTTAGAAACGGTTTATCTGCCGGCAGGAACAGTCACCTTTACCCGTGAGGATTTAGAATATCTCACCAAAGAGGAACTAAAGGAACGTCTCTATGAAGCAGGACTTTGCCTCTATGAACAAAAAGAAGCAGAGTGCACGCCGGAGACCATGCGCGAGCTGGAACGCGTTGTACTGTTAAAAACCGTTGACAGCAAGTGGATGGACCATATTGACGATATGGATCAGCTCAGAAATGGCATTCGTCTTCGTGCTTATGCGCAGCGTGACCCCGTTGTGGAATATAAGTTTGAAGGCTACAACATGTTTGAAGAAATGATTGCTGCCATTCGTGAAGATACGGTGAAATATCTGTTCCATGTCCGCTTGGAAGCACCGCCGGAACGTAAAATGGTGGCAGAACCCGTTCAGGCAAGTTTAGCCGGAGAGCAGGAGAAAAAACCGGCGAAAAAGGCTGATAAGGTAGGTAGAAATGACCTTTGCCCTTGCGGCTCCGGTAAGAAATATAAAAAATGCTGTGGCGCAGATGCTGAATGATTTTTTGACGTGTTTTGAGAAAGGATTGACACTATGATAGAATTTGATCAATATCGCCTTGACCTTCTTGCTATGAAGGATGCAGTACTCGAACTGAAGGACGCCTTAGAGGTGGATAAAAATCAGGCAGAGATTGAAAAGCTTGAAGCGCAGTCTTCTGATGCTGATTTTTGGAATGACATGGATGCCTCTCAAAAGGTTCTGCAAAAGCTTAAACAGTTAAAGGCTAAGGTGGGTCGGTATCAGTCGCTCTATGCTGCATGGGAAGACGCTTTGACCTTATGTGAGCTCGCGATTGAAGAAGATGATGACAGCCTTTTAGAAGAGCTGCAAGGTGCCTTTAACGCCTTAACGAAGGACTTAGAAGCAGTACGCCTTGAAACACTGCTTTCGGGAAAATATGATGCTAATAACGCCATTTTGTCCATCCACCCCGGTGCCGGCGGCACAGAGGCGCAGGACTGGGCTGAAATGCTCCTTAGAATGTATCAGCATTGGGCAGAGCGCCGGGGCTTCAGCGTGGAAACGCTGGACTATTTAGCTGGCGATGAAGCCGGTGTTAAGAGTGTGACTATTCAGATTACCGGCGAAAACGCTTATGGCTATGCAAAGGCTGAAAAAGGGGTACACCGCCTGGTGCGTATTTCTCCTTTTGATGCGTCGGGTCGTCGTCATACCTCCTTTGTATCGGTGGATGTTATGCCGGAAATCAGTGACGATATTGAAATTAATATTAACCCCGATGATTTGAAAATTGACACCTTCCGTTCCGGTGGTGCCGGCGGTCAGCACGTTAACAAAACAGACTCCGCCATTCGAATCACTCATATCCCTACAGGGGTTGTGGTTGCTTGTCAGAATGAGCGTTCGCAGCATCAGAACAAAGATACGGCTATGAAGATGTTAAAGGCAAAGTTGATGGAAATGGCAGAACGGGAGCATAAAGAAAAAATTGAAGACTTAAAGGGTGACATGAAGGATATTGCCTGGGGTAGCCAGATTCGCTCTTATGTATTCCATCCCTACAGCATGGTGAAAGACCACAGAACCAACTGGGAATCGGGTAATACCGGCGCTGTGATGGATGGCGATTTGGATCCGTTCATCAATGCTTATTTAAAAGCGGCAAGTTTGGGAACGTTAAACCTGAAATAGGCATAAAGCCGGACAAGACCTCATATGAATGAAACAGAAAAACGTTTTGGGAGGTAATACTATGGTGAAAAAAATAGCGTTTTTATCAGTTGTGATGGCGCTGTTTTTAATGACGAACTTTGCAGGAATCCTGCCGGGAACTGTCATTTCGTTTACAGATGTAACTGAGCATCACAGCTGGGCTCATGAAGCGATTTCATACTTAGCGGCAGAAGGCGTGATTAGTGGCATTGGTGATGATTTGTTTGCGCCGGATGAGCAAGTGACCAAGGAGCAGTTTGCTAAAATGCTGTGCCTTTCCCTGAATATAGAAATCAAAACAGACGAAGAAAGCGTGCGGACCTACACAGATGTACCGGTTGACCGTTGGTCGTTCCCTTATATTGAAGCGGTACAGGATTATTTCCCGCGTTCAGAGGACTTAGCAATCAATCAGTTTGCACCGGAACAGCCGTTTCTGCGTCAGGAAGTGGCGGCGACTATCATCAACGGTATGGGGCTTTCCGCTGAGAGTAATTTGTTTAATAAAACTGTTTTAGATACTCTGTTTACTGATAGCGGTGATGTGACGGTCTCCATCAAAACACAGGTAGGTATTGCGGTAGAACGTGGCATTTTGCGCGGTGCTGACCAAATGATCAGACCTAATGCGCCGGTGACGCGTGCCGAAGCGGCTGTGTTTATTCATCGAATGATGCTCATCCGTCAGGGTAAGGGCGAGCTTGCGTTTGTGACCAGCACACCCATCGTGGCAGAGAGCCAGGTAACCTTAGAGCGCGCCAAGGAATGGGCAACAGAGCGGGGTGCACATCAGCGGTTTATTGACATTGCAGATATTTATTGGAAATATGGTGAAATCACCGGCATTCGTCCTGAGGTGCTCTATGCACAGGCGGCTAAGGAAACGGGCTATGGCAAATATGGCGGTCGGGTGTTGCCGGAGCAAAACAACTGGGCAGGCATCAAAACTGCCACAGCCAATGGTGATGAAACCTACGACCATGAGACCTTTGCAACGCCGGATGACGGTGTTCGGGCACATTTTAATCACATGTCAGCTTACCTTGGCTTAGAGCCTGTAGGCGAGCCGCACGGCAGATATTATACTGCCAGCCGCACGGCATGGGCAGGTACCGTTACAACGGTTGAAGAACTGGGCAATAAATGGGCACCGGAGCATACCTATGGTTATAGCTTGGTGGCAAGATACATTGAGCCTATGATGGGAAAATAATGAAAAAATAACTGATATCAGTATGAATCAGTTTTAAAAGGCAGAAACGATTGATTTCGTTTCTGCCTTTTGATGTTTTGGAACTGCTTCTATGTTATTTTACAATGCCTTTTCTTTCGTAAGTGACGGTGCTTCCATTAACGGTTACCAAATAATATTTCAGATATGAAATGTTGGTTGCAGGGGGCTTTACACCGATGCTGGGGAATACGCCAGCAGTGGTGATATAACGCACGCCGTCTTCAATCACGGTTTCGTTTACATAGCCACCTGCAAACACATACACGTTATCTGCTTTCTTTGCTGCCTCTTTCATCAAATTTTTAAAGACAGTTTTTTCAATGGCTGAGGATGAAATGTTGTGATCATTTAAAAACACAAATAAATTGCCGCCGCTTAAGGTGTTGATTTCATCACGCAGTTTTTCCCACTGGGTACTGTCAGACCCAAACAGCGTGGTGCCGTAAGCGTTTTTCAGGGTGATAAAGGTGCTGCCGTTTTTGGTAAAACGACTATAGCCATTAGCTAATTTCTTGTTGTCACCCAAATCCTGAAGCAGAGAGCTGTCTACATCATTGCCCACAAAAAAGTTTAGATTGCTTTCGCTTTTCACAGCATTGGTTACACCGTTCATAATGAACAAGTCAAAAAATTTAACGGGGGTTCTGGTGTTACCAAAAACCGTGAATTGAAATCCCTGGTCGGTTGTTACCGAGCCGCTTGTTTCCTGAGAATCAGCAATGCTTTCGTTTTTCGGTGCGCTTACAGGTGTTGCACCGCCTACTGTTACAACAGCGTAAGCGGTTACGTCTCCAAAATTGGCTGTTAACAAGGTAGAGCCATAGCTATGGGCAGTGACAGCGTTGCCGGAAACGGATGCAACAGTTGGGTCAGTTACGGTCATTTCCAAGTCGCTGGGGTATACCAGTGCGGCCTGTCCCTTTGCATCTCGGGCGGTCATCCAGAGGACCTGATTGTCACCGACATTCATGTTGTATTGGTTTGTATTAAACGCCAAACTATGAGGCGTGTCTAACACTGTAATCGTCACCTCATCAGAAAATCCGGCGGCTTTAGCATGAATCACAGCCGTGCCGGGGGCTGAGGGTAGAAACGTATCGCCGCGGAAAGAACCTTTGCCTGAAGAAAGTGACCAGGTGATTTCTTCCGAGGGCACATTGTGCATATATACCCCATATTGGTCATATAACTGCGCCTGCAACCACACAGAGGTGCCGGAGAAAATGGCCTCACTGTCGCTGCGAAGATTCATGGAAGTTGGAACACTTTCCTTGGTCTTAGCCATAATGCCAATGGAGTTTGTAACGGCACGTTTAGAGCCATCAGAAGGCTGATTCACAACCTGATGGTTGCCGTTTTGCTTAACAGCCATCAAGGTGGAGCCGCCACCATCTAAATTCATGGCATTATAACAGCCAAGCTCTGCCATGAGAGCACCAAGCTGTTTCATGGTCATACCAGCAGCCTCACTTCGGCGGCCGTCAACAGCTACCAATGTAATGATTTTGCCTGTTTTGTCAACGCCCACCGCAGAACGGGGGTGAGTACCACTGACAGTGTGGGAATAGGTTTCGGGAATTTTTCCTTCAACCAGCAGCATACCCCCACCGCCAACAGCCGTTTCAATGGTTTCATAGTTGGGAGTTGTTGAGATGCTGAGGGTAACCTCATCACCCACATTCAAATTGTCGTTTAAAAATGTGTGCAGGCTCACATCGCATGCAAGCACATAGCCATCTTTAGGAATGGGGACGGGACCCACGTCGCGGTTCTTTGCCGTGACAACGCCGTTTTCTACAACCATTTCCAGTACGTTTGCGGCAGAACCCGGTGTAGTCTCAGCAAAATCCCGGGTATACATGACGATGCCCGTCATGCTGTCATATTTATTAATCACCGTGATGGGAGCAGACAACAGGTTGGGCGCCATGACATCGAAGTTATAGCTAAACATGTCAAAAAGCAGCTCTTTGCTATTTTTGGTTTGATATAGCGCGTTCATTTGCTCGTAAGCTGCCGGCGTGGTACGCATGATGCCATCAGAAATTTCAAGACCAATGGCATTGCCGCGACCCGACTCTTTAACAGCTTGAAAAAAATCGGCATTCACAGCAGCGATGGCATCTGCTCGGGCAGCTGAGCTATATGTATTTTCCAAATAGCTTTTTCCATTTTCATGGCTGAGCACATCAAACTGCAGGTGCGGTTCGTTTAAATCTGCCTGCACCACGTGGATATCCTGCCAGCCATTTTCGGCAAGGCGCTGGATATGACGATAGGTTACGCCTTTGATTAAGGTTTCCTCCGTGCTAACAGAAAGGTCGGCGGCGAAAACAGGCAGGCTGCCTGTCAGAATGCTAATCAGCAGCATCCATGACAAGAATAATTTTTTCATAATGTTCTCCTTTAGTATTTTGCCACAGTGTTTTTCAAATAGGAAAGAAATTCATCCTTCAAATCGGGACGCTTCAAGGCAAATTCAACAGTGGCTTCTAAATAGCCTTGCTTTGAACCCACATCATAGCGTCTGCCTATAAAGTCATAGGCATACATTTTTTCTTTTTTAGCCAGCATGCACAGTGCATCTGTCAGTTGAATTTCTCCGCCTGCACCGGGTTTTGTTTCTTCTAAACAGCGGAAAATATCCGGGGTGATGATATAGCGGCCTAACACAGCTACATTAGAGGGTGCTGTGCCGGGGGCCGGTTTTTCAACCATGTCTTCTACGCTGTAAATTCTGTCTTCTAACTTATTGCCCTTCACAATGCCGTATTTTGATGTTTCAGAGTCAGCAACTGTCTGCACGCCTAAAATGCTGCCGCCCAGTCGGTCGTATTGCTTAATCATTTGCGACAGGCAGGGCTTTTCAGAGTCTACCACATCATCGCCCAGTAAAACGGCAAAGGGCTCGTTTTCGGCAAAGAACTTGGCACAATAAATGGCATGACCTAAGCCTTTTGCTTCTTTCTGTCTCACATAATGGATGTTTGCAAGATTTGAAATTTTATGCATCACATCTAAATAGTCAAGCTTACCGCTCTTTTCCAGTTCCGTTTCGAGTTCATAGGATTTGTCAAAATGGTCTTCAATGGCGCGCTTGGTGCGGCCGGTGATAATCAAAATGTCTTCAATGCCGGAAGCGGCGGCTTCCTCAACAATATATTGCAGTGTGGGTTTGTCAACAATGGGAACCATTTCTTTGGGAATTGCCTTGGTTGCAGGGAGAAATCGTGTGCCTAATCCGGCTGCGGGAATGACCGCTTTTCTAATTTTCATGTTTACGCCTCCTGTTTTGTTGTGGGTTTACGATTTGCCAGCCGTCAACACTGTTGCGAAGTGCAGTGAACATGCGTTGCTTGGCACCGCGATGCTCATAATCCAGTTGCGAGAGCAAAGTTTTGGCATATTCACGCTTGGTGTTTCCATCTGCCGGGCAGGTGTTATGTACCACCGGCAGGGCTGCCTTTTCTGTGTACTTCTTAATATCCTTTTCTTCTATATAAATGAAGGGGCGCAGCAGTGTAATATCCATGCGGTCTAAATGGGTGACCGGGGTAAAACAACTGATTCGACCTTCAAATAACAGACTCAGCATAAAGGTTTCTAAGACATCATCATAATGATGACCTAACATAATTTTGTTAAGACCGCGGCTCTTTGCAGCGGTGTTGAGTGCTCCACGGCGCAAGTTAGCGCAAAGAGAGCAGGGGCTTTTTTCTTTTCTCCAGTCAAACACAATCTCTTTAATTTGCGTTTTTTCAAGCGTGAAGGGAACATCAAGAGCCTGACAGAATTCTGACAGAGGACTAAAGTCCATCCCTCCCATGCCCATGTCAAGCGTGATGGCTTCTAAATGAAAGGGAATGGGGTAAAATCGTTTTAATGCATGGGCAGCAGCCAATACAGCCAAAGAATCCTTGCCACCGGAAAGACCGACAGCAATGCGGTCGCCGGGTTGTATCATGCCGTAATCATCAATTGCGCGCCGCATTTGGCTTAACATTCGTTGCATGGTGTGCCTCTTTTCTTTTTTTATGGTTGTTTTATATTATAACATATTCCCGATATCTTTTCAAGCATCCGGGGGAAAAGGAAAAAATTACGTATGATCTGCTTGCTCATTAACAGTGCAGTCTGCTGTGCCGTCTGAAACGCGGAGGCGAAATTGTATGCCGGGGGTGAGTTGGACAGCATGTCGCAGGGGTGTTCCGTCAGAAAGTGATGCATAGGCGTAACCGCGGCTTAGTGCCGAAAGGGGACTCAGAGCATCTAATTTACCTGCACATACCGAGAAACGGTTCTTCAGATGTTGCAAGCGTGCTTCAAATGCATGTTGACTGTTTTTTTGTAAATGATCAATGGTGATACGTTTTTCGGCGATTATAGAAGGCAAGGAAGACAATGCGGAGTGCCTTGACAAAGCCTCTAACTGTTTTTGACGGGAGAGCAACCCATGCCGGATTTCGGCAAACAGCTCTGCCTGCAGGACGACAAGCTTCTGGCGGAGCTCCGATGCGGAGGGAACAGCTAATTCTGCGGCTGCAGAAGGTGTTGGTGCTCGCAGGTCTGCCACAAAATCGGCAATGGTAAAGTCGGTTTCGTGACCGACAGCTGAAATAACAGGAATCTTAGAAGCAAAGATGGCGCGCGCCACCATTTCTTCGTTAAACGCCCATAAATCCTCAATCGACCCGCCACCACGGCCAACAATGATGACGTCGCCCGCGTGATGGTCATTTGCCAACTCGAGCGCCTTGACGATTTGCGGCGCTGCGCCTTCGCCTTGAACAGAGACAGGCAACAGTCTAACAGCTGCCTGCGGATAGCGGCGGCTTAGTACATTCATCATGTCTCGAACAGCGGCGCCGGAGCTGGCAGTAATTAAGCAAACACTTTCGGGATAGGTCGGCAGCGGTTTTTTAAAGGCAGGGTCAAACAGACCTTCGGTTTCTAACTTCTTTTTGAGTTTTTCATAGGCGGCATATAGAGCACCTTCGCCATCCGGCTCTAAGCTTTCAATATAGAGTTGATATACGCCCCCTGGTTCATACACAGAGATTCTGCCGCGGGCAGATACCTTGATGCCATCTTCCGGTGCAAAACGGAGACCCATAGCGGCTGAGCGGAACATAACAGCACGCAAAACAGAGCCTTCATCCTTTAAGGTCAGGTATATGTGACCGGAGGGGTGGGGCTTATAGTTGGAAATTTCGCCTTTGATGCAAATGTCTTTTAAATAACCGTTATGCTCAATGACACGCCGAATATAATGATTCAGCTCAGAAACGCTGACGGTGAGTCTTTCCTGTTCCATCGTTTACTCCTTATGATAAAAAGCCCCTGTAAAGGGGCTTTTTTATTCAGCTGTGTTGCGTTTTGTTTTATTGACCGTAGACAAAATACCGTTAACAAAGGCAGAAGCTTTTTCACCTTCGTAATCCTTTGCAAGCTGAACGGCTTCGTTGATAATGATGCCGGCAGGAATGTCGGGGCTGTATAAAAGCTCTGAGATGCCAATTCGCAGTGTGGCAAGGCTAACTTTTGACAATCGGGAAAGAGACCAGCCTTTTGCGTGTTCACAGATTTGCGCATCGATTTCTGAAAGCTTGTCCAGTGTGGTATGCACGAGTGTTTCCAAATATTCTTTTTGTCCACTGACCTCATCGCGATATTGATAGTATAACTCGAGTAGTGATGAAGCATCCAGTTTTTGAAACTCATGCTCAAAAATAATAATAAATCCGGCCTCGCGGGCTTCTTTTCTGGTCATAACAACGCTCCTGTTCAGTAGTTTACAATATATATCCCAACGCTTCGGTCAGGTTTTTAGCAGGCAGCACACGCATACCTGGGGGAACACGTAGATTTTTTGTATTTGCCTGCGGAATTACACAAGCTGTGAAGCCTAATTTTAACACTTCGGCAAGACGACGTTCAATTTGGCTGACAGCTCTGAGCTCACCGGTGAGACCAACCTCGCCAATGGCCGCAATGGAGGAGTCAATGGGCGAGTTTCGGTGTGCCGAGGCAATGGCAAGAGCCAGGGCCAAATCAACAGCAGGCTCATCTAAGCGAATACCACCGATGATGTTAACATAAGCATCTTGATTTTGCAAATTTAGTCCCACACGCTTTTCAAGCACAGCAATCATCAGATTCACTCGGTTATAATCTACGCCGGTTGCAGTGCGTCGCGGTACCGCAAAAGCTGAAGGACAAACGAGTGCCTGCACCTCTGCTAAAACAGGACGACTTCCCTCCATGGTGCAGACAACCGATGAACCGGGGGTCTGTTCGGGGCGCCCCTCAAGCAGCATGAGAGAGGGGTTTTCCACTTCGTGAAGACCCGTATCGGTCATTTCAAACACGCCAATTTCATTAGTGGAACCAAAACGATTTTTCACGGCACGTAAAACGCGGTAACTATGGTTTCGTTCACCTTCAAAGTAAAGGACACAATCTACCATATGTTCTAAGACTTTAGGTCCCGCGATAGCGCCGTCCTTTGTAACATGACCCACGATAAACACGGCTGTTGCGTTTTCTTTTGCATAGCGCATGAGTGTCAGTGTCGCTTCGCGTACTTGACTGATGCTGCCGGGAGCCGAAGTAATATCAGGATGATACATGGTTTGAATTGAATCAATAATCAATACATCGGGTTTAATATCGTCTAAAGAAGAGACAATGGTGGTGATATCTGTTTCGGAGAGCACCATAAAAGAGGGTACTTCATCTGTTAATCGGTCAGCACGCATTTTCAGTTGTTTTTCCGATTCCTCACCGGATACATAAAACAGCGTGGCACGCTTGTCAAGCTGCGCCGCCAGTTGCAGCAAAAGTGTGGATTTACCGATGCCGGGATCACCACCGACGAGCACTAAAGAACCGCGCACAACGCCGCCACCTAACACACGGTCAAGTTCACCAATGCCACAGAGAAGACGTTCATAATCGCTGACATCCACATGGGCAAGTGAGGTAGGCTTGGCGCGCAGGCCTGACAGCTGACGGCTCGGTTGTTTCTCTACGCGGACAGTTTCTTCTTCTAAGGTATTCCATCCGTCACAGCCGGGGCATTTCCCCATCCATTTGGCAGATTCATAGCCGCAGGCCGAACAGACATATCTCGTTTTGATTTTCACAGTCTCACCCTTTCCGGCGTTACCGTTTTATCTCTATGCAGGGGTATTTTCCGTTACAACTTCGGGAACTGTAGGAGCCGGACTTTGTGCTTCCGGTGCATTCGGTGGAACAGGCAATAGCGGCGTTTCGGTTTCCGTCGGCGCGTTTGCCGGTAAATCACCCGGTGCCATGGGATCAACAGGTTCGGTGCCGGTTTGAACACCATCTTCCGGCAAAGTGTCATCTACGGGCATTGTGCCAATCAGTTCGATTCTGTCAGAGGGAACATAGGTGCTTTTGGTCAGCAGTTCACTTTTTACGACAGAACCGTTTTCCTTGGTAATTTTATAGGTGTTATATGTACTACCGTAGGCGCCGTTCTGTTCGACTTTCACAGTTCCGACAGGTAGCGTCGGATCCTCGGTTTGTACAGTTTTATATGCTGTAGAACCGATTTGCTCTGTGGTGATTTCAATACTGCGATTGGGATTTTCCTTCACACCGTAAATAGCGACGGTGTTATAGCCGTTATTGGCACTGGCAACGATTTTAATGGGATGATTTGTGCTGTTTGCAAACTTAAAATCAATGCTGCCATAGGAAACGGTAGCGTCACGTCCCAAAGGCACATAGGAAACGGGCAGTGAATGATTGGTTCTGTACACAATTTGCAGGTCAGAAAGAACAACTGTGTTAAAAAGTGTTGAGGAAACCTGGCAAATGCCACCGCCAATACCGGGCTCTACCCGATTGCCTACATAGACATTTGCATAACGGAAACCACGTTCAGCTGTCCTGGGACCAACCGTTGAGTTATAAGAAAAAACATCTCCGGGCGCAAGGACAACATCATTGATTTTCTCAGACGCTAAGCTAACGTTGTGAGAACGAGACACGTCCCCTTGGTTATATTTGGAACTGTAGCTTGCAAGAAGGTCAGGAAAGAGCTCACTTCTGATTTGTTCAGCAGTGACTTGCGGCTCTGTGATGGTGATGGGAATCGAAATGAGATCCCCCTCTGCTTCGGCAAGCAAGGTTTCGGCAACTTTACGGTCAAACATAATACCGGGCTTTTCTTCGGTAATCACAAGCTGTTGGTTTTCGATTACATAGCTTGCATCAATTGGGTCGCCGCAATATTCTGCAAAAATTTTATCAATATCAGGTTCGGTCGGTAAAACCTCCTCCGGCGTGATTATAAAGGTGTTATTCTCTAAAGCGAGTGCCGAATTTTTAAAGTTGTTAATTACGCTTGGGATGTTAATGACCATGCCGGGTACACCGCGGGTGATAATTAAATCAGTATCTGTCGTTTCAATGTGCATTTCTTTTCCGGGACGGTCAAAACCGGCTGCAATTTCACTCAAAGAAGCCTCAAGCAGGGTCTCATCACAGGAAATCACAGGGATGAGTGTCGTGGGCGTGTTTTTTAAACCCATAATGGTTCTCAGACGAGTAAAAATGTTGCCGTTTCTACCAACCAAATAAGCCTGCTCAATGGTAGCCGTAACATCAAGCTGTGCAGAAAGGTCTGAAAACTGCAGTTCCTTTTCAATCTTATCACATTGTAGGCGAACTGAGCCGGTTAAAGCAGAATCATATTCTTCATGAATAGCAGTTGAAAGCCCTGTGGTGGTCATGCCGCCGGCGTCAATCGTGCCCACAAAAACACCGTCATAAATTTTGCTGCTGTTTACGGCGATGAGGGCTAAGGTGGCGCAAATAATCAACACAATAGCTAAGACAGCACCAACAGATATGAGCGCTATGGTCTTTTTGCTATACCTATGTAAGATTCTTTTAAAAAACGATACCATATCTTTACAGCCTTCCTGTTCACAAAAAATCCACTTTTGCAGATTTTTTTATTGATTTAATTCATGTTTCTGCTCCTAAAATATTAGGGGATAAACATTTTTCGTCCAGATGCAAACCCATCCAACACTATTATAAATGTAAAAATGACATTTGTAAACATTTTTATTACATTTTTTGAGGGTTTTTATAAAAAAAGAGCTGTTCGCGTCGGTTTTGCGAAACAACTCTTTATCAACGGGTTTAACGATTTAAAAGCCAAGTGGCAAGATTCAGATAACCGGCGAAAGTAATCCAAAGCCAATACGGCAACATCAAGATCCCTGCCGGACGGCTGATGCGATAAAATTTTGCAGTAGCAATGCCAGTGAACAGCCATAATAACACAAGCACCCAAAAAGCAGCGAATAGCATTTCGAAGCGGAAGAAGACCAACGGCCAAATGAAACTCAGCAGCAAGGAAATAGCGTAGTATTTCAGCGCATCCTGCACGTAATCTTTCTCTAAGCCTTTTTGACTGACTAAAAATGATGCGATGCCGATCAAAATGTACAAAATAGTCCAGATAATCGGAAAGAAATATCCGGGCGGTGACAGCGGCGGTTTTTGCAGCGCAGCGTAGAATTCTCTGCTGTTTTGTGTTAAAAATCCTGCTAAACCGCCTACTGCCAGGGGGATTAAAACGGAAACGATGAACCTTGAAACTGTTTTTAGATTAATCACTTTAAATGTACTACCCATGAAAACACCCCGTTTCTGCCACAGAAGCAAAGCTATGTGGCAATATAATAGGCCGAGTGACCGACTCGGTTTCATTATATGCGATGGAGTGAGGGAATATACTCAGTCTAAGTTGATTACAATTTCCTGACCGATAGAGAGATTGGAACTTCTTATGTTGTTTTCATACATGACCTTGTCGATGAACAGGCGTAAATCCATATTTTCGGGTTTATAGGGCTCGCAGAGGCTCCACAGGGTATCGCCACTATCGGCAATGACGGTTACCTGGTGTGTGCCATCATCTGCCAAAGGTGCTAAAGAACACGTAAAGAGGATGCCAATGACGGCAAGGATAATATATAAGTGCATTCTTTGTTGTTTTGCTTTTCTCGCAAACGAGATTCTTCTTTTATTTCTCATCATCATAATTCAGCTCCTTTTCAGAATGAATGTTCTTAGAACTAATGTTCGTAAACTCATTTTAACAGAACAAATGTACGATGTCAATACTTTTTTTCGGAAAATTTTAAATACATGCAAAAAGGCGTAAATATAAATGCAGGTCATTTTTGTTTGCTCATTTTTATTTAATATGATATAATTTTATCGTATTGTTTTTTAGAAAAGAGTGTTCAATGTGAAACGAAGAAAAACCAGACAAATATCTGTTGGTGATGTGGGGATTGGCAGTGACTATCCGATTTCGATTCAGTCCATGCTGTGCACGCCCAATGGCGATTTTGACGCAGCTCTTAAGCAAACGCGTGCGCTATTTGAGGCAGGTTGTGATATTGTGCGCCTTGCTGTGATTGATGATGACAGCCTGCGCGTTGTGGAAAAGCTTAAACAGGCGATCTCCATTCCCTTGGTGGCTGACATTCAGTTTGATTATAAGCTTGCTTTGGGTGCTATATCGGCTGGTATTGATAAAATTCGTTTGAATCCGGGTAACATTGGCAATGAAGAACGTGTCTGTCAGGTGGTTGAGAAGGCCAAGGCCCATAATATTCCCATTCGTGTAGGTGTGAATGCCGGCTCTATTTCTCAAACGGTTTTGCAGAAATATGGTGGTGCATGTCCTGAAGCCTTGGCAGAGGACGCCATGAGTCACATTCGCATTTTAGAAGATTGCGGCTTTTATGATATTGCAGTTTCCCTAAAAGCCTCCTCTGTTCCCATGATGCTGGAGAGTTACCGTCTGATCGCAGAGCAAACGGATTATCCCTTGCACTTGGGCGTCACAGAGGCTGGCACTGCTTATGGCGGCACAGTGAAATCGGCGGTGGGCATCGGTGCGCTTTTAGCCCAGGGAATCGGGGATACCATTCGTGTTTCCTTAACAGCAGATCCTGTGGAAGAAATTCGCGCGGCAAAGGAAATTCTGTCTGCCTTAGAGCTGCGAAAGGATAGTGCCAGACTGGTTTCGTGCCCGACCTGTGCACGCTGCAGTGTGGATTTGATATCTATTGCAAACCGCGTTTCAGAACGTCTGAGTGAAGTGAAAAAGCCTGTTAAAATTGCAGTGATGGGCTGTGTTGTTAACGGTCCTGGGGAAGCACGGGATGCTGATATCGGCATTACGGGCGCAAAA
Organism: Clostridia bacterium; assembly: GCA_045595795.1. Classification (GTDB taxonomy): domain Bacteria; phylum Bacillota; class Clostridia; order UBA1381; family UBA9506; genus UMGS755. Next base: position 81,184 of record JAZOBC010000022.1, read on the forward strand.
GGAGAAGGGCTTTTGTTTAAAGGCGGTCAAGTGATTTGCCGTGTGCCTGAGCAAGATATTGTGGATGCTTTATTTAAAGAATTGGGACAAATGGGTGCCCTTTAAACGATAGAATTGGGAAGGTTATTATGTCTGAATTGATTGCAACCCTGGCAGGGAAGGCTTTGGCGGAAGAAATGTCTTCCATGGAGCTGACGAACTTTCAGGTGTTTAAAAACGAAAGAAAAGTGCATATTGGTTTAAGCAGCAGTCAGGCGGTCCCCCAGTCGGTGCTTGACCGCTTTTGTGAGCGCGTTAAAAGTAGCTTTCAGTTGACGAATGTGCAGCTGGATTTTCGCTATACATGTCCTGTTGTACATGATGATTCCGTATCGGTTGTCTATGAGAATATTCTGTCTGCTATTTATGAGAAGCTACCTGCGGCAAGAGGAATTTTGTTGGGTAGTTATGCCCTTTTAGAGGATGATAGCTTTGTGGTTCGTCTCAAATTTGGTGGCGAACAAACCCTGATGGATCATGGCGTGGGCACTCTCATTGAAAAACAGCTTCGTGAGGTATATCAATCACCGATGCCGGTGGTTTTTGCAAATGATTCGGCGGCGCCTGATGTTGTTTTTGAAAAGGTCGAAACCCAACGTGCAGAGCTGATTCGCGATGCTTCAGAGGCAGCCGCCGCTATTGAAGCAGCCGCAGTCAAGGCAGAAGCAAAGCATGTTGAAAAGCCTGAAACTGCCGAAAATGTTTGGTTGGGTAAGCCCTTTGGCGGTGAATTAACACCCATTGTTGAAGTGAATGAATACAGCGGCAAGGTCATCATTGAGGGTCAGGTGATTGGACACGAGACCCGTGAACTGAGAAACAAAAAGATTTTGCTTGAGCTCTATGTGGCAGATCAAGAAAGCTGTATTTTATGTAAGGCTTTTTTGACAGAGCAGCAGTTTGAGCCCTTAAAGGGTAATTTGAAAAAAATGGGTGCTGTGCGAATTTCCGGCACAGCTCAGTATGATAGCTATGTGAAAGAGGTTACGGTGAACATCCGTGACATGATGAAAACAAAAATTTCCATTCGTCCCGACAAGGCGGAGGAAAAACGCGTGGAACTCCATGCTCATACCTCTATGTCTGCTATGGACGGTATCGTGAAGCCCGGTCAGCTCATTAGCCGTGCGGCGGCTTGGGGTCATAAAGCCATTGCCATTACCGACCATGGTGTTGTGCAGGCATATCCTGAGGCCTTTGATGCCGGTGCAAAACATGGAATTAAAATTATTTACGGCATGGAGGCATATTTAGAGGATGAGCCTGCCGCGTTTGTCTATGGTGGGTCTACCATGCCCTTATCCGGCGATTTTGTTGTGTTTGATATTGAAACCACCAGTCTTTCTGCCCGTTATGGTGAAGTGATTGAAATTGCTGGCGTGAGAATTTCGAATGGTAAAATGGTTGACCAGTTTTCAAAATTTGTAAAGCCCACAGAACCCATTCCGTATCACATTACAGAGCTCACGAACATCTCCAACGACATGGTGCGTGACGCTGAGCCTATTGAGGTGGTTTTGCCGGTGTTTTTAGAGTTTTGCTCTGGCTGCGTTTTAGTGGCACACAATGCAGGCTTTGATGTGGGATATATTCGTAAAAAAGCAGAAGCCTTGTCCATTCCCTTTGATTTTTCCTATATGGATACCCTGATGCTCAGCCGCAGACTACTGACGGCGCTGAAAAAGCATCGGCTCAATCAGGTGGCCAAGCATTTGGGCTTTGCTTTTTCCGGTCATCACAGAGCTATTAACGATGCAGAGGTAACAGCCCGGATTTTTCTCCACTTTTTAGAGCTTTTATCCGGCCTTGAGATTCAGAATGTTTCAGAAATCAATGAACGCTTAAAGAGTGAGGAGAGTCAGAAATATGCCGAGACCTACCATGCCATTATTTTGGTGCGGAATATGGTGGGTCTTAAGAACTTGTATAAATTGGTATCTGCGTCTCATATTGACCATTTTTATAAGCGCCCACGTATTTCCAAAGCCATGCTGGAATCCCATCGCGAGGGGCTGATTTTAGGCAGTGCTTGTGAAGCAGGAGAGCTCTATAGCAAGATGCTGCATGGTGCTACAGAGCAGGAACTGCGCGAGATTGCGTCTTATTATGATTATTTGGAAGTGCAGCCCTTAGGTAACAATGCCTTTATGGTGCGGAACCATATGGTATCCGGTGAGGCGGAATTGCAGGATATGAACCGTACGATTGTTGCGCTGGGTGATGCCTTAGGTAAAAAAGTGGTTGCAGCCTGCGATGTGCATTTTTTGGATGCAGAAGATGAGATTTACCGTCGGGTTTTGAACAAAGGGCAAGGCTATGACGATGCAGACAATCAGCCACCCCTATATTTGCGTACTACGGATGAAATGCTGGCGGAATTTTCCTATCTGACAAAAGAAAAGGCCTATGAAATTGTGGTCACAAACCCCAATTTAATTGCAGATGAAGTGGAAGAAATTCGGCCCATTCCTAAGGATACGTATCCGCCGGAAATGCCGGGTGCTACGGAGGAACTGACAGAGCTTTCCTATTCCAAGGCGCATGAGCTCTATGGTGAAACCCTGCCGGAGCTGGTGGAAAAGCGCATGGAAAAAGAACTGATACCCATTACGAAATACGGTTTTTCCGTTATGTATATGATTGCACAGAAGCTGGTTACCAAATCCTTATCAGACGGATATCTGGTTGGTTCCCGTGGTTCGGTTGGTTCTTCGTTTATTGCCTTTTTGTCCGGCATTACAGAGATTAATTCCCTGCCACCGCACTATCGGTGTCCCAATTGCAAAAATGTTGAATTTAAGTTAGATGGTACCTATAGTATGGGTGCCGATATGCCCGATAGTGTTTGCCCCCTTTGTGGCACGCCCTATAAAAAAGATGGCTATGATATTCCCTTTGAAACCTTTTTGGGCTTTGATGGCGACAAAGAGCCTGATATTGACTTGAACTTTTCCGGCGAATACCAAAGCCATGCCCATAAATATACGGAGGAGTTGTTTGGTGAGGGCAACGTTTTTCGAGCCGGCACCATTGGTACCTTTGCGGAAAATACGGCTATGGGCTATGTGAAAAAATATGCTGAGGAAACCGGCGTGACCTTTACCAAGGCGCAAATGAAACGGTTATCCTTGGGCTTAGAGGGCGTGAAGCGAACCACGGGTCAGCATCCCGGCGGTGTTATGATTGTGCCTCGCGCCAATGAGGTGTATGAATTTACGCCGGTTCAGCACCCTGCTGATAAGGAAGAGAGCGGCGTGATTACCACTCACTTTGACTATCATTCTATTAGCGGACGTTTGCTGAAGCTGGATATTTTAGGTCATGATGACCCGACGATGATTCGTATGCTGGAGGATTTAACCGGATTAAATGCCAGAACCATTCCGCTAGATGATAAACCCACCATGAGTCTGTTTACAGGCACAGAAGCTTTAGGTGTGACGCCTGAGGACATTGGTAGTGAGGTGGGCACATTTGCTGTGCCCGAGTTTGGTACACGCTTTGTCCGTCAGATGCTTCTTGACACCAAGCCCACTACCTTTAGTGAGCTGATGAGAATTTCAGGCTTGTCTCACGGGACGGATGTTTGGACCAATAATGCTCAGGACCTGGTACGTGCCGGTACGGCGACGCTGCCGGAGGTTATCTGTACGCGTGACGATATTATGCTGTATTTATTGCAGCATGATTTGCCACCGCTGACTTCCTTTAAGATTATGGAAAAGGTGCGTAAGGGTAAGGGCCTTGCGCCGGAAGATGAAGAGCTCATGCGGGAGAAAAAGGTGCCGGAATGGTACATCATGTCCTGCAAAAAGATTAAATACATGTTCCCCAAGGCGCATGCTGCTGCTTATGTAACCATGGGCTTTCGCATTGCCTATTTTAAGGTGCACTATCCCATTGCGTTTTACATTGCATATTATACGGTTCGTGCCACGGACTTTGATGCCGAGCGCATGCTGGGCGGAAAAGAACGCGTCATGGCGGCTATGCGGGAGATTGAGGCAAATAACGATGCAACACAAAAAGAGAAGAACGTGTTGACAATTTTAGAAGTGTGCAACGAAATGTATGCCCGTGGCATTGACTTTCTGCCGATTGATTTATATGTGTCTCACCAGACAAAGTTTGTGGAAGAAAACGGTGCAATCCGTCCGCCCTTAAATACCATAGCAGGTGTTTCGGATGCGGTGGCAGAGGCAATTTGCCAGGCGCGCGAGGAGGGTCCGTTCTTGTCTGTTGAGGATTTGAAAAAGCGGGCAAAAATCGGCAATTCCATTGTGGACAAGCTGAAGGAATATCACGTTTTGCAGGAAATTCCAGATACCAATCAGGTGAGCTTGTTTGACTTATAAAAACATAAGAAAGGAGCAGTTTTCTTGAAACGCCCCTTATTCTTTTGTATGACGGCGCTGCTATTCGGCATCTATGTATCTTATTTAGCACCGGATGCAGTGCTCTTTGTGCCGCTCGTTTTCTTAGCGTTGGTTCTGATTTCCTTGGCTTGTTTTCGAAAGTGCTCCTTTGCCTATGGATTCATGATTTTCTTCTTTTTGTTTGGTGCTGTGTATATGCAACAGCTGGGTCGGGTGGAGAAACATCCCTTTCACTTCCTGATTGATGAATATGTGACGGTGACGGCCGACGTCATTGAAGATGCGCAAAATGACGACGATGGTGATACCACACTGACAGTCAGGATTGTGGAGCTTTCCTTTTTAAATGAAACATTTGAAGGAACGTGCCGCGCCAACATCATTGTACCGAAGGGAGAACGGATTCCGGCGTTTGGCCAGCGTTTTCAGGCGATATGTCTTTTGTCTGCGCCCAGTGGCGGTATGAACCGTAATAGCTTTGATTATAGCCTCTATCTAAAATCGAAACAAATTCTGTTTGTGGGCACGGTAGAGCCAAATACACTGCGTGTGACGGGCACTTTTCCTTTAACCCTTTCAGAGCGGATTTATCAGCTGAACCGTCGCTGCGGTTCTGTGCTTAGCCGCGTATTTCCTCAGGAAGCGGCAGCTATTTTGCGTGCTTTGGCATTGGGAGATAAATCGCAGATGTCAGATGATTTAAAAGAGGCTTTGCAGGTTAGTGGCTTATCTCACATGACAGCGGTTTCTGGTATGCATGTTACCACACTTTTAATGATGCTATATGCCTTGCTTTCTGTCCTGAGGCAGAACCAATATAAATATTACCTGCCCCTAGTCGGGGTCGTTTTGCTTTTTATGCTGTTTACCGGGGCATCACCCTCAGTGGTGCGCGCCTCTGTTATGAGCATTTTGGCCTTGGTGGCATTTCTCGTTTTCCGGAAAGCAGACTCTATTACCTCTTTAGGTGTTGCGGCAGGACTCATCGTGCTTGTGAATCCCTTTGCGGTGTTTGACACGGGTTTTCTTTTGTCATTCGTTGCAACTTTAGGGATTTTGCTGTTTGCACCGCTTCTTTCGCAAAAACTGTTTGCTGTGCTGGGGCTGGAAGGTGAGCAAAAGGGCATATTACGGCTGGTTAAATGGATGATCACGATTTTATGCGTCACATTGAGTGCACAAGTTGTGGTGTTGCCGTTTTCAACTCATATTTTTGGAACAATTTCTTTATGGGGAATGATTACCAACCTGTTGGTAGCACCGCTGCTACCTGTAGCCTTGGTGTGTGGCTTGGCAGTTGGATTTTTGGGGCTTGTTCATCCCATGCTCACCTTGCCGATTGCCGGATTTTCCTATCCGTTTATCAAACTTCTGCTTTGGATTGTTCACGGTTTTGGCAGTTTAAAAGTCGGCATACTGGTTCTTGGCGGCTTGAGCGTGTTTGGAGCATATCTATGCGGATTATGCATTTTACTTTTTTATCAGGTGCTAAAGAATCGCCGGTTTCATTCAGTGGTTTTGGGTGTGGCAGTTTCGCTTTTGTTGATTTGTGCCGTGACCTTTAAGCTGGTGTTTCCTGTTTTGCAGCTAACCTTTGTGAATGTGGGGCAGGGGGATTGTGCCTTGCTACAGCTACCCAACAATAAAGCAGTGTTGATTGATGGCGGTGGCGTGTCTGATTTTGAAAGTGATTATGATGTGGGTAGGCGTGTGGTGCTTCCTTATTTACAGAAGAAAGGGATTGCAGAACTTGACCTGATGATTGCCAGCCATCCGCACAGTGATCACATTGGCGGGCTGCTATCTATTATGGAAGAAATGCCGGTAGAGGTCCTCATGATTCCTATTGGCTTTGAGGGTAACGCTCAGGGCAGGGAACTCACCAGCCTGGCCAAGCAAAAGGGAACTCAAATCGTTTGGCTTAAGGCAGGGCAGGAAGAGTGGCTTGCAAAGGATTGCATGTTAGAGGTGCTCATGCCAACGGAAGCGTGGCTTTGTGAAGCAGAGAGCGAAAACGACTGTTCCTTGGTTTTCCGCATTCGCTATGGAAATCACAGCCTGCTATTTATGGGGGATTTAGAGTCTACGGGGGAGGTATACATGACAAATACTTGGTCTGATGCCGACAATGTCACGGTGCTGAAGGTGCCGCACCATGGTTCAGAGGATTCAAGCAGCGAGGCATTGTTGCAGTGGGCGAAACCTCAATATGCCTATATTTCTTGCGGAAAAAACCATTACGGACATCCTGCGGAGCCTGTGCTAAAGAGACTACATGATAGCGACGTGACAGTTTACCGTGCCAATGATGATAAGGACGTGACCTTTCGGTTCACAAAAACGAAAATTCAATCCATTACAACAGGAGGCGAAACTCCATGATGAAAATTGAAGAGCTTAAGCAGATTATCAAAGGTCAAACCCCATCCCCCAGAGTTTTTTTGCTGTGGGGCGAGGAGGCATTTCTGAAAAATCACTATAAAAAACAACTCATTGAGTTGCTTGCACCAACGGTGATGGAGGATTTAAACATTTTTGACTTCCAGGGCAAGGACTATTCCTTAGCGCAGGTGGATGAAGCCATTGAAGCGTTGCCTGTGATGGCGGATAAAAAACTGCTTATTTTTCAGAATTCGCTGATTTTCAAGCCTGATGGCCGTAGTGGTGCCAAGGCAGAATATCGGGACTATTGGGCAAAGCGTCTTGCAGACATCCCAGATTATGTATCTATTATATTTGATGAAAGCGAAATTGATAAACGCAGTGCACTCATGAAGCAGGTGGATAAAACAGGTGCCTGTGTGGAATTTTCCTATATGACCGAGGAAGAAATGGTCAGGTGGACGGTGCGCCTGTTTTCTACTTTGGGAAAAGAAATTGATGCCAAAGACGCACGTTATTTAAATGAAATTACGCAATCCGGCATGATGGCGGTGAAACGCGAAGCAGAAAAGCTCGTTGCTTATGCAAGTGAGAAATCAGCTGTTAGCCGAGAGGATATTGATTTATTAGTCACGCCTGCCGTTGAAGGAAAAGTGTTTGACATGGTGGCTGCTATGTTGGCAAAACAACCGGATAGGGCACTTAGCATGTTGCAGGATTTGTTTATTCTCAAAACGGAGGCAAATCAGATTTTGGCGGCGATTATCTATAATGCGGATAAGCTTCTGCAAACAAAGCTGTTGGTATCGGGTGGTTATGACAAAAGCCAGATTATGTCTAAATTGAAAATTAGCCCCTTTGCAGCGACTAAATTTATGAAAGACAGTACAAAATATTCCATAAAGCAGCTTGAGTATTTGGTAGATCGCCTGACAGAAACGGATGGCTTTATTAAGTCACACTCTATGGATAACGAAGTGCAGTTGTCTCTTTTGGTAGCGGAGCTATCTACAATTAAATGAGCGTAAAGACTTCGGTTACAAAAAATTCATAATTTAAGGCTTGACAATTCCTATAAAACGTGCTATCTTAATATTAGCACTCAACAAGACAGAGTGCTAACAACGGGGTGGATGTTATGGATATGAACGAACGAAAGAAAAAAATTCTTCATTCGATTATAAATGAATACATCAAGAGTGCCGAGCCCATCGGCTCCCGACACATTGCAAAGAATTTGGATTTTGGTCTTTCCAGTGCCACCATTCGAAATGAAATGGCAGATTTGGAGGAAATGGGCTATTTAGAGCAGCCTCATACCTCTGCGGGCAGAATTCCATCGGATAAGGGCTATCGCTTGTATGTGGACTCCTTGATGAATCCTCACGAGCTGACTTTGAATGATATTGAAACCATGGGTAGTGTGCTGGAACTTCAAATGGGGCAGATTGACAAAATCATTCAGCGCGCAGCTGAGCTTTTGTCAGAGATGACGCATTACACAGCGGTTTTAACAACTCCTGAAATGAAACGTGGTGCCATTAAAACTGTGGAGCTTGTGCCCATTGATGGCAACACGGCTCTGATTATTCTGGTGACCGGCGAGGGCGTTATGAAGCACCGTCGTGTGTTGCTTCCCGCAGGAACGGATACAGACTTTGTTCACAGCTTTTCGGCTCTGCTTCGTGAAAAACTTTCCGGCCTGACCTTAGACGAAATCAGTGCTGCAAAAATCAGTGAAATTCGTCGAGCTATGCAGGCACATTTTGAGCTTTTGTTCCCGGTTCTGGATTTTATTGCCGACATCATTGACGATGTCCGCGCCGAAACAGAGGTATATACCAGCGGTGCTACCAATATTTTGAATTACCCTGAATATAGTGACGTGCGCCACGCAAAAGAATTTTTGGAGTTTTTAGACGATAAAAATTCAATGGTTAAAATTTTGAATGCGCCTAAGCGTGATGCAGAAGGCGGTCAGGATACAGGCGGTATCACCGTTCGTATCGGTAAGGAAAACGAATTGGATATTATGCAAAAGTCCAGTGTGATTACGGCGAATTATTATGTGGGCAATCAGGTGATGGGTAAGCTTGGCATCATCGGCCCTACGCGCATGGATTATTCAAGAACCATTGCCAAGCTGAAAAAGGTTTCGGCAGTACTAAACCGGCTTTTATATGACCTATATATTGACGAGGAATGAAAGGAATGAAAAACTGACGTGAAAAACCAGCAAGAAACACCTGAAAAGGAAGAGATTCTGGAAGAACAGGTTGAGCAAACAGAAGAGGTGGAAGCAGCGGCAGAAGCAGTGAGTGAAGAACCGAGTGAAGCAGAAGTGATGCAAAAGAAATATGATGAGCTTTATGATAAACATCTGCGGACACTGGCTGAATATGATAATTTTAAGCGCAGAACGCAAAAAGAAAAAGATGAAATTTATTTAAACGCTCAGGCAGAAACAGTTTTAAATCTGCTTCCCGTTTTGGATAATTTAGAGCGTGCCGTTGCTGCAGAAGAAGCCTCTTCCTTTAAAGATGGCATTCAGATGATTGTGAAGCAGTTGATTGAGATTTTAGGGAAAATGGGTGTTACGGAAATTGAAGCTGAGGGAAAACCCTTTGATCCCAATCTTCACAATGCGGTGATGCATATTGAAGATGAGAACCTGGAAGAAAATGTTGTGGTAGAACAGTTTGCTAAGGGCTATATAATTAAGGATAAAGTCATTCGCCATTCTATGGTGAAGGTTGCAAATTAAAATATGCTCTAGCGTAGAGCGGATTTTTACAATATATATTAAGGATTGTTTTATAAGATTCAGGAGGTAAAAGATTATGGCAAAAATTATTGGTATTGACTTAGGAACAACAAATTCCTGTGTATCGGTTATTGAAGGTGGCGAACCCACCGTTATCCCTAACGCCGAAGGCGGCAGAACCACCCCCTCTGTTGTGGCTTTTTCTAAAGAGGGTGAGCGTTTAGTGGGTCAGGTTGCGAAGCGTCAGGCAATTACCAACCCTGACCGCACCATTAGCTCCATTAAGCGCGACATGGGTACAGACAAAAAGATAGATATTGACGGCAAAGCATATTCTCCTCAGGAGATTTCTGCTATGATTCTGCAGAAGCTTAAAGCTGACGCAGAAGCATATTTAGGCGAGCCGGTTTCTCATGCAGTTATCACGGTTCCCGCATATTTTAACGACTCTCAAAGACAGGCAACCAAGGATGCCGGCAAAATTGCAGGTCTTGAAGTTCAGAGAATTATCAACGAGCCGACGGCAGCTGCCCTGGCTTATGGTATGGATAAGGAAAACGACCAGAAAATTATGGTTTATGACTTAGGCGGTGGTACCTTCGACGTATCCATTCTGGAGTTGGGCGACGGTATTTTTGAAGTGCTTGCAACCAGCGGTAACAACCGTTTGGGTGGCGACGACTTTGACCAGAGAGTTATCGATTATTTAGCTGCTGAATTCAAGAAAGAAAACGGCATTGACTTAAAAGCTGATAAAATGGCTCTGCAGCGCCTCAAAGAGGCTGCTGAAAAGGCTAAGATTGAGCTGTCCGGCGTAACCACAACCAACGTAAATCTGCCCTTTATCACCGCAGATGCATCCGGTCCGAAGCACTTAGATATTACCTTGACCCGTGCAAAATTTGATGAACTGACCAGCGATTTGGTTGAAGCAACCATGGAGCCCACCAGAAACGCACTGCGTGATGCAGGTCTTTCTGCAGGCGAAATTGATAAGGTGCTGTTGGTCGGCGGTTCTTCCAGAATTCCTGCCGTACAGGAAGCTGTTAAGAAAATTACCGGTAAAGAGCCCCATAAGGGCATTAACCCCGACGAATGTGTGGCTGTTGGTGCTTCCATTCAGGGTGCCGTTTTATCCGGTGACGTCAGCGGCATTGTGCTGCTGGATGTAACGCCTCTGTCCTTGGGTCTTGAAACCCTGGGCGGCGTGTTCACCAAGCTGATTGAACGTAACACCACCATTCCCACCAAGAAATCACAGATTTTCTCCACTGCAGCAGACGGTCAGACCAGTGTTGAAATTCACGTGTTGCAGGGTGAACGTGAAATGGCGGCTTATAACAAAACCTTAGGTAAATTCCATTTGGATAACATTCCTTCAGCGCCCCGTGGCGTGCCTCAGATTGAAGTTACCTTTGATATTGATGCCAACGGTATTGTGCATGTATCCGCTAAGGATTTAGGCACCGGTAACGAGCAGGAAATTACCATTACGGCAAGCACCAATCTTTCTGATGATGAACTTGATAAGGCAGTGAAAGAGGCTGAAAAGTTTGCTGCTGAGGATAAGCAGAAGAAAGAGGAAATTGATGCACGTAACAATGCAGATTCCTTGGTATATCAGAGTGAAAAATCCATTAAGGATTTAGGCGATAAGATTGATGCAGCTGATAAGGCAGCCATTGAAGCAGAAATCGAAAAAGTGAAAGAAGCTTTAAAGGGCACCGATGTTGAAGCCATTAAGAAAGCATCTGAAGCTTTATCTGCTAAGTTTTATGAAGTCAGCGCAAAGATTTATCAGGCAGCAAATCCCCAGGGTGCACCGGGTGCAGAAGCGCCGGGCGCAGATCCGACTCAGGGTGCAGCCGGTAATGACGGTGCTGTGGATGCAGACTATGAGGTTGTGGACTAATAACAGAGATTTATAAAGCAAAGTCGCACTATTGCGACAGGTATGAGAGAGTCGAACGCTAATGGGTTCGACTTTCTTGTGCTTAGCTTTTGTGAGGGTGAAATGTAATGGCAGAAAAAAGAGATTATTATGAAGTGCTGGGTGTGAGTAAGGGAGCCTCTAGCGACGAAATTAAAAAAGCATATCGCAAGCTGGCGAAAAAATATCATCCGGACTTAAACCCGGATAATAAAGAGGCAGAACAAAAATTTAAAGAAGCAGGCGAAGCCTATGAAGTGTTGTCTGACCCGGATAAAAAGCAACGCTATGATCAGTTCGGTCACGCCGGTGTTGACCCCAATTTTGGCGCCGGTGGTGGCGGCTTTGGCGGCGGTTTTGGCGGCTTTGATTTCGGCGATATTTTTGATGGCTTTTTCGGCGGCGGCTTTGGTGGCCGCGGCGGTGGCAGAAATACACCGAAGCCTGGCTCTAATTTAGAAACCAGTGTGAATTTAACCTTTGAAGAAGCGGCTTTTGGCTGTGAGAAGGAAATTCATTTATATAGAACAGAATATTGCTCAGAGTGTGAGGGCAGCGGCGCCAAAGCCGGCAGTGAGGTAGTCACTTGTTCAACCTGTGGCGGCAGCGGTCAGGTTCGCAGCACCCAGCGTACCGTTTTGGGCAACATGTCCACGGTGACAACCTGCGGCACTTGTGGTGGCAAAGGTAAAATTGTGAAAGACCCTTGCGACACCTGTAAAGGTAAGGGCAAGGTTAGAAAATCCAGAACCATTAAGGTGAACATTCCTGCAGGCATTGACCATGGCCAAAGCATCTCCTTATCCGGCCAGGGGAATGTGGGCGACCAAGGGGCACCGGTGGGCAATTTGTTTGTGACCGTTTCGGTGCAGCCCCACGAAATTTTTAAGCGTAATAATTTTGATGTGATGAGTGAGGTGCCCATTACCTTTGTGCAGGCGGCGCTGGGTGCTGAGCTTGAAGTGCCGACATTAGACGGCAAGGTGAAATACAGTATCCCCGAAGGGACTCAAACAGGTACGGTCTTCCGTTTAAAAGGCAAGGGTATTCCCATGCTGCGTCGTAATGGCAGAGGCGACCAATATGTGAAGGTAATGGTTGAAATTCCCACCCATTTATCTCAGAAGCAAAAGGATATTCTGCGAGAGTTTGATAGCAGCTTAAACAGCAAAAATCATTCCAAACAGAAAAGCTTTTTTGATAAAATGCGTGGAGGCAGCGGAAAGGGTTGATCGCTGTGCTGTTTATTTATAACGAGAGTACAGATCCCTATTTTAATTTAGCAGCAGAAGAATTTTTGGTGAAGGAACTGCAAGAAGAAGTTTTTATGCTGTGGCGTAACCACAATACCATTGTGGTGGGTCGCAACCAAAATACGCTGTCAGAAATTCATTATGACTATGTGCAGGAGAACAATATCTCCGTTGTTCGTCGTATGACCGGCGGTGGTGCAGTATTTCACGATATGGGCAACGTGAATTTTACCTTTATTGTGAATTCGCGGAATGATTTTAACAACTATCAGCGCTTTACTGAGCCTGTGCTTGGTTTTCTAAACAGCCTTGGTGTTGCGGCATCCTTAACAGGGAGAAACGATTTGGTGATTGGCGAGCAGAAAATTTCCGGCAATGCACAATATATGTATCAAGGCAGGATGCTCCATCATGGCACATTGCTTTATTGTGCAGAGCAGAATCGATTGGCAGAGGCCTTGAAGGTATCCCCGGAAAAGTTTCAGTCTAAAGGGATTCAATCTGTGCGCAGCCGTGTGACCAACATTGCATCACACATGGAAAATCCACCGTCATCGGAGGATTTTATTTATGCATTTGCAGACTATATGGTTAAAAATATACCGGATTGCCAATACTATGATTTAAAGAAACATGAAGAGGCAATTCGCCGATTGCGTGATGAAAAATATGCCACATGGGAATGGAATTTCGGCTATTCACCCAAATATGAATTTATACGTCGTGAGAGGTTTCCTTTTGGAACGGTGGAGATTCATATGGATATTGCGGGACAGTCGGAAATCAAAAGCGTGAAGTTGTTTGGTGATTTCTTTTCCCGTCAGCCTGTGGAGCAGTTAGAAGCTATGCTTTGCGGTGTTTCACATGAAGACGGTGCAATTCGCGAGGCACTGCGTGGGGCATGTGTATCGGACTATATAGAGGGTATGTCTAACGATGAATTTGTAAAAATGTTGTTTTAGGAGGAAAATGATGTTTCAAAAGGAAAGCGGCTGGAAAGCAGTAGATGCTGCTGCAAAAGAACAAATTTTTAGTTTTGCAGAAGGCTATAAAACATACTTAGATAAAGGAAAAACAGAGCGTCTTGCCTGCAAAGAGGCACTTAGCATGGCAAAGGCTCATGGTTTTGTGGATTTAGAGGCTCAAAACTCACTAAAGCCCGGCGATAAGGTGTATATTGTCAATCGTGATAAAAATTTGTTTTTGGCAGTCATCGGCAAGGAACCGGTGGAGCAGGGAATTTCGTTTGTTATTTCTCATATTGACAGTCCGAGACTGGACTTAAAGCAAAATCCACTGTATTGCGATAGCGGCTTGGCGTTGTTTAAAACCCATTACTATGGTGGTATCAAAAAATATCAGTGGACGGCAGTTCCCTTGGCGCTACACGGTGTTGTCATCAAGCAGGATGGCAGTCGCGTGGATATCAGCATTGGCGATGAACCGAATGACCCTATTTTATATATCAGCGATTTGTTGCCTCATTTGGCAGAAGACCAGATGAAGAAAAAAGCCACCGAGATTATTGGTGGCGAGGCGCTGAATCTGATTGTGGGTAGCATGCCTGCTGCTGATTGCGACAAGGATGCAGAAAAGGAAGCCATCCTGCAGCTGCTGCATGAAAAATATGGCATTTGCGAAGAGGATTTTCTCTCAGCTGAGCTTGAAGCGGTTCCGGCTCTTGCTGCGAAAGACGTGGGCTTTGACCGCAGCCTGGTAGGCGCCTATGGTCATGATGACCGTGTGTGTGCTTACACTTCTTTAAAAGCATTGCTTGAAGTTGAAGCACCTAATAAAACCGCTGTTTGTCTGCTGACAGATAAAGAGGAAATCGGCAGTATGGGTAACACCGGTATGCGTTCGGCTTTTTTTGAATATGCCGTAGCACTGTTAATTGAAAAGACAACCGGTGGTTATAACGAATTACAACTGAAGCGTACCTTCAGACATTCTTATTGTTTATCATCAGATGTAAACGGTGGTGTAGACCCCACCTTCCCTGAGGTGAATGATAAGATGAATGCTTCTTATATTGGCAGAGGGATTGTTTTAACAAAGTATACCGGATCACGCGGTAAGGCCGGCACATCCGATGCCAGTGCTGAGTTTGTCGGCCTCATTCGCCGTTGCTTTGATGAAAACAACGTGATGTGGCAAAGCGGTGAACTTGGCAAGGTGGATGCCGGTGGCGGCGGCACCATTGCACAGTATGTAGCTAACCTTGACATGGAGGTCGTGGATTGCGGTGTTCCTCTGCTTTCTATGCATGCACCTTATGAGGTGGCTTCTAAGTTAGATATCTATATGGCATATCGGGCCTATAAAGCATTTTATACATTTTGTTAAAAATAAAGAGGCTGTAGCAAAACATTTGGTTTTGCTACAGCGTCTTTTACTTCATGCGTGTTCTTTTTTTATTTTTTCCTCTTGCTTTGCTACAATATAGTCATAGTAGGCTAGCATACTGATTTTTTGCTCAAGAGGGAGCAGTGAAATATCTAAACTGTTGCCGTGATTCTGAATCAGTTCTTTTAGCTTTTGTGATTGTGTTCGACCTTGCTCACAACATGATGTTCTGCGAAAAATCGGCTGGTTTTCAAAAAAATCAACGGATACATGGCAGGCCTCGGCAATTTTTGAAAGAACCTCTTCATCGGGTTGACGCTTGCCGGTTTCATAATTTGCCAAAGAGCTTCTTGAAATGCCGATGATGCCGGATAAATCCTCTTGCGACATGTTTTTATGAGCGCGCAGCATTTTGATTTTCATGGATAGTGAATAATTTTGTTGCCTTCTCATAAGTTGACCTCCTAACTGTTGTCAATACAATTATACAACTAAAATCCAAGAAAGTCAACAAAAAAACAACTAAAAATACAAATATTTTGTATTTTTAGTTGTTTTTAAACTTTACAATAGTGGTGTTCCCTGTTCGGAAAGGATTTTTACACGATGTATGTCAAAATCGGAAAAACTAAAACCATCAATATATTGGTGCATGGCTGCGAGCACAAGCTCCGGTTTTAAATTGGCGGAAGGGCCGGCAGATAACACCATAGAAAGCTGCATGCTGTCTGCACAGGAATCTGTGACTGTAAGAGAAAGAATATCCGGCAAAATATCTGTTTCTTCATTTTTTCGTTTGGTTTTTTTCTCAATCATCACAGAAGGACGGTTTAAAAATTCGCTCATCTTTTCTGCTTCTATGGGGCTACAATAAACCGTTACACGATATTCGGCATAGCGGATGTCAGAAAGCTTTTTCATGCCGGGGATTCGCTGTGCAAGACCATTAATATGTAATCCTTTGGGCAGCGCCTTGTTCAGTGCATCAATATCGGCATTGGTCAGCTCACGCTCTGTTTCGGCGTCCATATATTCACATTCACTGGTGACGCCTACAGACAATGGCAAACCAATGGCAAGCTTAGGATGGGGGTTAAAACCCTCAGAATAGGTGAGCGGGATGTGTGCACGCTTAAAAGAACGGGAGAACAGACGAATGAGGTCTAAGTGAGATACATATTTTGCATCCCCGTATTTTGCATAGCCGAAACGGTATTTAACCACAGAAATCACCCTCCTCAAACTGTTTTATGCCACAGCCGGAACAGCTTTCCCAGCAGTTGCGCGTCACTTCGCCGCGCTTGGCTTTTTCATTTTCGCGTTCTAAAAACTTTCGTGAAACGCCCGGGTCAATGACTTCCCAGGGGAGAATTTCTTCGTAACTTCTTTCGCGATGGTTGTAGAAATTAGGGTCAATGCCCTCTAAGCGAAATGCTTCTTGCCATAAATCATACTGGAAGCATTCCTGCCACGCATCAAAGCGTACGCCTAACTTCTGCGCGCGAATCAGCACGCGAGCGAGTTTGCGGTCACCACGAGCAAATACGCCCTCTAAAACGCTGAGCTTGGCTTCGTGCCAGTTATACTGAATGGCCTTGTCACGAATTTCATCTTTGATTAAATGTTGTTTGTCTCGCAGGGTTTCAATGTCGTCCTGCGCTGCCCACTGAAAGGGGGTAAAGGGCTTGGGCACAAAGGATGAGGCAGACACGGTGACCCTAAGCCCCTTGTTGCGCTTTTCCTTTGGTGTATCACGGTAGGCCTGCACAACCTTGTGCGCCAAATGTGCAATTTGCTTCACGTCATCTTCTGTTTCGGTAGGCAGACCAATCATAAAGTAGAGCTTAACACCGCTGTATCCGCCGGCGAAGGCTAAGGACACAGAGCGGATTAAATCTTCTTCATTCACGCCTTTGTTAATGACATCGCGCAAACGCTGAGAACCTGCCTCGGGGGCAAAGGTTAAGCCACTTTTGCGCACCTTTTGAACCTTTTGCATGAGCTCCAAGGAAAAATTATCAATTCTAAGGGAGGGCAAACTCAGGTTAATTTTCTTTTCCACGGTCAAGTCCAGCAGTCCTTCTGTGAGCTCTGCTAATTGGGTGTAATCACTGGTGGAGAGACTGGACATGGAAATTTCTTCATAGCCTGTGCTTTCAATCAGCTTTTCGGCCAGCTCTAAGAGCCGCTTTGGGCTTCTTTGACGAACGGGACGGTAAATCATGCCTGCCTGGCAGAAACGGCAACCGCGAATGCAACCACGGAATAGCTCTAATGTAATGCGGTCGTGGATGATTTCCATATAAGGCACAATCATAGCTTCGGGATAAAAAGCCTTGTCCATATCCCGAACGAACTGTTTTTTCACCCGGGCAGGGGCTTTGGGATGGTTGGGAACCATTTCCTTTATTGTGCCATCTTCGTTGTAGGTCACATCATAAAAACCGGGGACATAAATGCCCTGAATGGAAAGCAGTGCTTCTAAAAAGGCGCGTTTGGGTGCGCCGGATTGTTTCCAGGTGCGATAGGCATTCATGACCTGGATGATTTGCTCTTCACTTTCGCCAATCATGAAAAAGTCCATGACGTCGGCCAGTGGCTCAGGATTATAAGCGCAGGGGCCGCCGGCATAAATAAAAGGTGCATCCTCGCCGCGGTCAGTACGCAGAGGCGCAATGCCTGCAAGGTCTAACATGTTAATGATGTTAGAATAGCTCATTTCATATTGCAGAGTGAAGCCCACGATATCAAAATCTGCAACAGGGGTTCGGGTTTCAATGGAAAACAGCGGAATTTTATTTTCACGCATTTTTTCTTCCATGTCTGTCCAGGGAGCAAACACGCGGTCGCAATAAATATCCGGCTCGTTGTTTAATAAATGATATAAAATTTTGATGCCCAGATGGGACATGCCTACCTCATATACATCGGGGAAACAAAAGGCAAACCGAATGTATACTTCTGACAAATCCTTATGTACGCTGTTATATTCCGTACCGATATAACGGGCAGGCTTTTGCACTTCTTTTAAAATTCTGTCCAGTTCCATGCTTTCAATCCTTTCAGATGGTTTCTATTTTCCCAAGATCGTATTTAAATAATCCAGAGAATAGAATTTATGGTCAATACATTCAGACAACAAAGCCCCCACATGGTATTCCAGTTCATGAAGTACCTGTGGTGAAAGACGAAATGCAAAGGCTTTTTTATCATCTGATTCTAAAATATGCATCATAGCACTCAGGCAAGGGGCAGAGATGGGTTTTGCATCGCGGCTGGATTTAGCGCACGCCTGACAAAGGAGCCCACCCTCTGAAGGGGTAAAATGCGAAACTTTGGATTCGCCACACGCTACACAACCAAAGAGACAAGGTGAAAACCCCAAAAATTCAAGTAGCTTTAGCTCGTAAACACATTTGACCGCACGCAGCTCACCGCCCCAACGGGCAAATAAATAAAAGGTGTTTAAAAACAGCGATAAAAGACGCTCGGTGCCCTCTTCTTCCTGAACGGTGTAGCCTGTTAAATCTGCAATATATGTAGCAAAGGCAAGCCGTTCAATGTTTGAGGTCAGGCTGTAAAAGCTTTCAAGTAGTTCGCAGCTGTTTATGCGATACATTTCCCGTCCGGGATATAAAATAAATTCGCTATAGGCAAAAAGGGAGGTCCCGGCAGAGAGTCTGTTCTTAAACCCCTTTGCTCCACGTGCCGAGGCCTTAATGACACCGAAATCCTTTGTAAAAAGCGTTAAAATCAGGTCATTGTCCTTCACCCGGGTTTGTCTGATTACAACACCGGTCGTCTTTAAAAGCTCCATAATCACCACTGTTTTCCCTCAAATTTACGGTTTGTTTGTATAATAAATAACCGTCAATGCTGCCGGTTTTGGTAAACACATCCCAAGCAAAATTTTCAAGCATGTTTCTGCCTCCTTGTCATGACTCTATTACTATTTTGACAGGGAGCATGAGGAATATACTATGAAAAATTTTCTATAAGGCGGATAAAAAATTATTCACCGGTATAACCAAAATTTCGTAAAACACTTTCACGGTTTCGCCAATCGTCTTTCACCTTCACCCAAAGCTTTAAAAGAACTTTTTTCTCCAGCATTTCTTCAATGTCGGCTCTGGCGAGTGACCCTGCTTCTTTTAAAACCGAGCCGCCTTTTCCGATGACAATGCCTTTGTGGCTCTGTTTTTCGCAATAAATATTCACTTCAATATCATAAAGCTTTTCCTTTTCCTTCATGGAAAACACTTCAATGGCAATGCCGTGGGGAATTTCCTGGTCTAACAAGTAAAGCAGCTTTTCGCGCACCAACTCTGCCACCAGCTGACGCTCGGGCTGATCTGTTACCGTGTCTTCCGGGAAATACATCGGCCCTTCGGGGATATATTGCGCGAGTTCGGAAAGCAGCGGTGCAAGACCGTCGTTTTGCTTGGCAGATATCATATAGACAGCGGCAAAATCAAAGCATTGCTGATAGGCAGCAATTACCGGCAGCAGCCGCTCTTTTTTGACGCGGTCGATTTTGTTAATTACCAATATGACAGGAATCTCTGTTTTTTTCAAATCTTCCATGATTTTCAGTTCAATTTTGCCGGGATTTTCTGTGGGCTCAACCAAAAACAACACCGCATCGGCATCTCGCATGGCACTGCCCGCTGATTTCATCATAGTTTCTCCCAGCTTAGTAAAGGGACGGTGGATACCGGGGGTATCCACAAACACGATTTGCATGTTTTCCTTGTGATAAACGCCCAAAATATTGTTGCGTGTGGTTTGAGGCTTGTCCGAAATGATGGCAATTTTTTGGCCAATCATTTGGTTAAGTAATGTAGATTTACCAACATTGGGTCTGCCTAAAATGGCAACGAAGCCTGATTTAAATTCATTCATGTGACTGTTCCTTTCTCACCCGCTTGCCTTTTAATAAAACGGTGAATCCGAATTTGGGCAGAGCCAGCATTCTGAAAAAACGCGAGGGTTGTTTTTTTAGTCGATAAAACCACTCAAGCCCGGCTTTTTGATATGCTTCCGGTGCGCGCTCTACCGTACCTGCCCAAACATCTAAGCTGCCGCCAACACCTAAAATTAGCTTTGCACCCAGTTCATTTTTATGGGCGGCAATCCATTTTTCCTGCTTGGGTGCACCCAGGCAAACAAACAAAATATCCGGTGATTTTGCGCGGATATCGTCAATAATCATTTTCTCCTTGGCTTCATCAAAATATCCGTCAGAGCAGCCTACTACAGACAGGTTGGGATATTTTTCCGTCAGTTTTTCTATGGCAAGCTCTGCCACACCCGGCTTGCCACCAAAGAAGTAAAGGCTATGCTTTCCATCCGAAGCCTGCTCAATGAGCTTGCTTGCCAAGTCAAAGCCTGCCACACGTTCCGGCAAGGGGGCTTTTAAAATTTTAGAAGCATACACCACGCCAATGCCGTCGGCAACAATTAAATCACCGCTGTTTAAAATGCGGCAAAAATCCGCATCCTGATAAGCGGCCATGATAATTTCTGAATTTGGGGTGAAAACAGCGTGAGGGTCATTATCTTGTAACATGGTATGACAGCGGTTGACAGCCTCATTCATGTCCACATGGTCAACCAAAACGCCTAAAATGTCTATTTTTTTCAAAGGAAGAACCTCCTATGACTATTTTTCCATAAAACTTCATTTAATAATATACCACAAGTGATACAAAAATTCAATAGAAAAGCTTTATTTTTAGAGGAATAACCCTCTGTCTTTGCGTTGTTTCGGTTGACAATTTTATAAAAATACGATATACTATTTCTGTTAGAGATTTTTAGGTTCAGATTCACATAGGAGGGTATCAAATGGCTTATACATTGGCGCAAAAAATTATTAAAGATCACTTAGTTAGTGGAGAAATGAAAGCGGGCAGCGAAATTTCCATCCGCATCGACCAAACCTTAACGCAGGACTCAACCGGTACCATGGCATATCTGCAGTTTGAGGCGATGGGCATCGACCGGGTTAAAACAAAACGCTCCGTTGCATATATTGACCACAACACCATTCAGTCCGGCTTTGAAAATGCTGATGACCATAAATATATTCAAACTGTTACCAATAAGCACGGCATCTACTTTTCACGTCCCGGTAACGGCATTTGTCACCAAGTGCAGCTGGAGCGCTTCGGCATTCCCGGAATGACCCTTTTGGGTTCTGACAGCCACACCCCCACAGGCGGCGGTCTTGGCATGTTAGCTATTGGTGCCGGTGGACTTGATGTTGCTGTGGCAATGGGTGGCGGTGCTTATTACATCACCATGCCCAAAATTTTAAATGTAAAGCTTATCGGTAAGCTGCGTCCCTGGGTGACAGCAAAAGACGTCATTCTGACCGTGCTGAGAACCCTGTCTGTTAAGGGCGGCGTCGGCAAAATTTTAGAATATACCGGTGAGGGCGTTAAAACCTTATCTGTTCCCGAACGTGCCACCATCACCAACATGGGTGCCGAGTTGGGTGCTACCACTTCTATTTTTCCCAGTGATGAAGCGACCCATGCCTTCTTAAAGGCACAGGGCAGAGAAGCGGATTTTGTGGCACTCTCAGCTGACCCCGATTGCATATATGATGAAGAAATTACAGTTGACTTATCTGAAATTGAGCCCCTGGCAGCAATGCCTCACAGTCCTGACAATGTGTTAGAGGTTTCTAAAATCGGCAAAATTAAGGTAGACCAGGTTGCTATTGGCAGCTGCACAAACTCTTCTTATAGTGATATGATGAAGGTAGCAGCCATCTTAAAGGGTAAAACCGTTCACCCCGATGTCAGCCTTGTCATTGCGCCCGGTTCTAAGCAGGTGCTGACCATGCTGGCACAAAATGGTGCTTTGGCCGATATGGTTGCAGCCGGTGCCAGAATATTGGAATCAGCTTGCGGTCCTTGCATTGGTATGGGTCAGTCTCCTAAGACAGATGCCGTTTCCTTAAGAACCTTTAACCGTAACTTTGAAGGCAGAAGCGGTACCGTTTCTGCTCAGGTATATCTGGTAAGTCCCGAGGTTGCAGCAACCAGTGCCATCACCGGCGTATTAACCGATCCCAGAGAGCTGGGTGAGGCGCCTGTTGTGGAAATGCCTGCAGAATTTTTGGCAAAAGATAACATGGTGGTTGCTCCTGCTGAAGATGGCAGTCAGGTTGAGGTTGTGAGAGGTCCTAACATTAAGCCTTTCCCCTTAAACAGCAAAATGCCCGAAACCATCAGCGGTAAATCCTTAATTAAGGTAGAAGATAACATCACCACAGACCACATCATGCCTTCTAACGCAAAACTGCTGCCCTTCCGTTCTAACATCCCTCATTTGGCAGAGTTCTGCTTAACACCTTGCGATCCGGAATTCCCCAAGCGTGCTAAGGAAAACGGTGGCGGCTTTATCATTGGCGGTGTGAACTATGGTCAGGGTTCTTCCCGTGAGCATGCAGCACTTGCGCCCCTGTATTTAGGCATTAAGGGCGTGTTGGCTAAATCCTTTGCAAGAATTCACATGGCAAACCTGATTAACTCAGGCATTCTGCCCCTGGTATTCAAAAATGAAGCTGATTATGACACCATTGATATGCTGGACGAACTGACCATTGAAAACGCGCCGGCACAGATTGCAGCCGGGGAAGAAATTATTGTTAAGAACTTGACAAAGGGTATTAGTTATGTTACAATCTTAGTTGCGTCTGACCGCCAGAAAGAAATGCTTTACAGCGGTGGTTTGATTAACTTTATTAAGATGCAGAATCAGTAAGACGTGTTCATTTTTAGGAGCGTGAAACTATGTCAGAAATCATGAGCGCAGCAGCAGAAAAGTTTGCAGCGATTATTGAAAAACAACTTGCCCGTGTGGAGCGCATGAAGGCAGATAAAGAGTTTATTGATTATTCAAAGTTAGACACGATTATCATTGGTGTTTGCGGCGGCGACGGTATTGGTCCTGCCATCACAAAGGCAGCACATAAAATTTTGGAAAATCTTTTGGCTGACGAAGTGAAAAAAGGCAAGGTCGAGTTTAAGGTGATTGATGGTTTAACCATCGAAAACCGTGTTGCAGCCGGCAAAGCCATTCCCGATGATGTGCTGGATGAGCTCAAGGCTTGCCACGTTATCTTGAAAGGCCCCACCACAACACCGCGTGCCGGCGATCCCTGGCCCAACATTGAAAGCGCCAACGTTGCGATGCGTAAGGAACTGGATTTGTTTGCTAACGTTCGTCCGGTTAAGGTGCCGGAGCAGGACATTGACTGGGCCTTCTTCCGTGAAAACACAGAAGGCGGTTATGCGCTGGGAAGTGAGGGCATTCATGTCAATGACGACTTGGCCATTGACTTTACCGTTACCACCACAGAGGGTAGCGAAAGAATTGCCCGTGCCGCTTTTGACTATGCGAAGAAAAACGGCAAAACCCGCGTAACAGCTGTTACAAAAGCCAATGTCATCAAAACCACCGATGGTAAGTTCTTAAACATTTGCAAACGGATTGCTGAAGAATATCCCAGTATTGAATTAGATGACTGGTATATTGATATTATGACTGCAAAATTGGTAGACGAAAAGAGAAGAACCCAGTTCCAGGTTTTGGTTCTGCCGAACTTATACGGCGACATTTTAACCGATGAAGCAGCTGAGTTCCAGGGCGGTGTCGGCACAGCCGGCAGTGCAAATCTGGGTAAGCGTTATGCCATGTTTGAAGCAATTCACGGTTCTGCACCCCGTATGGTCACAGAGGGTCGTGACAAATATGCTGACCCCTGCAGTATCATCCGTGCGTCTGTGATGCTGCTCAATCATATTGGTTATAATGAGCTGGCTGACAAGCTTGAAAAAGCATTGGATATTTGCATGTATCAGGAAAAGAAGCTGGTGATTACCGGTCGTGATACAGGCGCTACCGGCGAGGAATTTGCCGATTACGTGATGGAGACAGTTGCATCCTTATAAACTTTCTCCTGATAGAAGGAAGAACGTGCATGAGTGAAAAAAGAGAAGTCCCCTTGGTGGTCGTGAAGCGTCTGCCACGATACTATCGTTATTTAGGTGAACTCTTAAGGCAAGGAATCACACGGATTTCATCCGGTGAGTTGAGCAAAAAAATGGGCGTAACGGCTTCGCAAATTCGTCAGGATTTTAATTGTTTTGGCGGGTTTGGTCAGCAGGGTTACGGATATCCCGTTGAAAAACTGCACCGTGAAATTGCGAACATTTTAGGTCTTTCTCACGGTTATAAAACCATTATCATTGGTGCCGGTTATTTGGGGCATGCTTTAGCAAATCATTCAAATTTCGCTAAGCGCGGCTTCGAGTTGGTAGGCATCTTTGACATAAAGACCGAGCTTGCAGGTGATGTCATTAACGGTATTACTGTTCGCACTATGGAGGAACTGGAATCGTTTTGCACCAATAACCAAGTGGATATTGCCATTTTAGCCCTGCCGAAATCAGCCATTGAAATGGTTGTGCCGCAGCTGGTGGAGTTGGGCATTAAGGGATTATGGAATTTTTCATATACCGACATTGAAGTGCCTGATGATGTGGCAGTAGAAAACGTACATTTAAGTGACGGCTTGATGACACTGTCATATAAGCTGACTGAAAAACATAAAAAAGGGGACTGATTGTCCCCTATATATGCGCCTGTAGCTCAGTGGATAGAGCATCGGCCTCCGGAGCCGGGAGCGTAGGTTCGACTCCTATCAGGCGTGCCAAAAAAGAGTACTGAAATTTTCAGTACTCTTTTTTCAATGAAGCGTTCCTTTCAGGAACATTAAGTTGCTAACGCTAATGAAGTTGCATTTGGCAATGAAGTGTGCCTACGGCGCGTTAAGGAAAGCTTTACATTTGAAAAGCTTGTATTTACATATGCTTTCATTTATGGTATAGTAAATAAGGATTG
>JAZOBC010000023.1:0-10465 GCA_045595795.1 Clostridia bacterium
GATGGAATATCATTTGCTACATGTATATGGTGTGCTTGTTTCGGTTATGCATGGAATAGAAATAAAAAATACGGCACAGCCTTTCGACTGTACCGTATTTTAGTTCAATATCAAATGCAAAACTTTTGTTTTGCGGTTACCGAAAAGTGTGTATGACTATACAGCGCGGCTAACCTTACCTGATCTCAAGCATCTGGTGCAAACATACACCTTTTTAGGAGTGCCGTCCACAATTGCTTTCACCCGTCTGATGTTGGGTTTCCAAGCCTTGTTTGCACGACGGTGAGAGTGGGAAACCTTGATACCGAAAGTTACGCCTTTTCCGCAAACTTCACACTTTGCCATAATCGTACACCTCCCATATGTTCAAAACAATTCAATATACTATACAAAATCATGCTTAAGACTTGCTAAACGCAAGAAACAAGTCAGCACAAAATATTATACCAAATAATTACGCCAAATGCAAGTGTTTTTTTTATTTTTCTTAATTTATTTCGCAGATTGGTGTAATAACGCCGCTTTTACTGTATTTTTCATCAGCATGGCAATGGTCATGGGGCCAACACCACCGGGCACCGGCGTGATGGCAGAAGCCTTTTCTGCTGCTGAATTAAACGCCACATCACCCACCAGCTTTTTATCCGGCAGACGGTTCATGCCAACGTCAATCACCACGGCACCTTCCTTAATCATGTCGCCGGTAATGAGTTCTGCAACACCCACAGCCGCCACCACAATATCGGCACGACGAACGGTTTCTGCCAAGTCTTTTGTGCGGGAATGACAAATGGTGACTGTGCCATGCGCATGAAGAAGAAGCATAGCCATGGGCTTACCCACAATGTTGCTTCGACCAATCACGACACATTCCTTGCCGGCAATATCAATGCCGCTTTCTTTAATCAGCTCCATCACCCCGGCAGGTGTGCACGGCAAAAAGTCATAATCACCAATCATAATTTTACCCACATTCACGGGGTGGAAAGCATCCACATCCTTATCGGGGCGAATGGCATTGATCACCGCTTTTTCATCTAAATGCTTCGGCAGGGGCAACTGACACAAAATGCCGTCAATCTCTGTGCTGTCATTGAGCTTTTGAATTAAAGCCATCAGCTCTTCCTGAGTGGTATCGCCGGGCAGTGCATATTCCTCAGAACGCACGCCGATATATTCACAAGCCTTCTTTTTGTTATTCACATAAATTCTCGATGCCGGATCATCCCCCACGACGACGACGGCGAGACCCGGATTCAGGCCTTTTTCCTTGAGAGCTGCAACTTCTTCCTTCAGCTCGTCCTTGATTCTCTGTGACACGGCTTTGCCGTCTAAGATTTTTGCTTTTGACATGTTTGTTTCCTCCTATATCTGACGCTGTGGGCGGAATCAGACAGTTTGGTCCAAAACCAATCAAGTCCTGACGCCCTGCTTTTTGTAACGCTTTTAAAACAAGGGTGCGGTTTTCCGGCAAAAAGGCTTGCAAGAGTGCACGCTGCATTGCCTTATTCTCCCCCTTAGGAACATAAACCGGCTCCATGGTAAATGGGTCCAAGCCCGTGTAGTACATGGCCGTTGACACCGACCCCGGTGTGGGATAAAAATCCTGCACCTGCTCCGGCCGAATTTTTTCCCGACGCAAATATTCCGCTAATGAAATAGCCTCTTTTAATGTAGAGCCGGGATGAGACGACATGAGATACGGCACCAAATACTGCTCTTTTCCCAAATCCTCATTGATTTTATAAAACTTTTTGCGAAACGTTTCATAGACCTTGGCAGAGGGCTTCCCCATACAGGAAAGCACCTTATCTGCAATATGCTCCGGCGCAACTTTGAGTTGTCCGCTAACGTGATGTGTCAGCAGTTCACGGAAAAATCGCTCATTTGAATCGGCCAAAAGATAGTCAAAGCGAATGCCGGAACGAACAAATACCTTTTTTACATAAGGTAGTTCACGCAATTTCTTTAAAAGCAGGCGATAGTCTGTGTGGTCTGCCTCAATATTTTTGCAAACCGACGGATACAAGCACCGCTTATTGCGGCAGGTGCCATGCTTTTCTTGCTTTTCGCAGGCTGGCCGGCGAAAGTTCGCCGTAGGACCACCCACATCATGTATATAACCCTTAAAACCGGGTAGGTCTTTCAAAATTGCCGCTTCACGCAGAATGGACTCGTGACTCCGCGCCGTAACTGTTCTGCCCTGATGAAAGGTGAGAGAGCAAAAATTGCAGGAGCCAAAACAACCCCTTGAGGATGTGATGCTAAACTGCACCTCCGACAAAGCCGGAACGCCACCCATAGCATCATACATAGGATGAGCCTGGCGCGTATATGGCAGTTCATACACATCATCAAGCTCTTTTACAGAAAGAGGCGGCATCGGCGGATTTTGCACCAGCAGGCGGTCACCATGTGGTTGCACCAACATCTTGCCCCGAACTGCATCCTGCTCAAAAAAAGTTTCCCGAGTCATGTCCGCATATTGACGCTTATCCTGGCTGACTGCTTCATAAGAAGGCAGCATCACATAATCACCGCGTAGCTGCTCTTTTGAAGAAACCGCATAGCACGTTCCCCGCACCTGGTGGATTTGTGAGGCCGGCGTGCCCTTTGCCAGTGCATCGGCAATTTCTACCACGGCTTTTTCGCCCATGCCATAAATTAATAAATCTGCACGGCTGTCAAATAGAAGCGAACGCCGTACCTTATCCTGCCAATAATCATAATGTGCAAATCGGCGCAGGCTGGCCTCAATGCCACCAATCACCACAGCAATACCCGGAAACGCCTGCCGAACACAATTGGCATACACCACCGTTGCACGGTCAGGGCGTTTGCCACTTTCACCACCGGGTGAATATAAATCCTGCCGCCGTTTTTTCTTGGCAACAGTGTAATGTGCCACCATGGAATCTAAATTACCGGCACCAATCATAACCCCCAAACGCGGGCGTCCCATAACCTGAATGGATGCAACATTTTGCCAATCAGGCTGCGCAACAATCCCAACTCGATAACCGGCAGCCGTCAACACGCGGGTGATGACGGAAACCGCAAAGGAAGGATGGTCAACATAGGCATCGCCGGAAACATAGAGAAAATCAAGCTCGTCCCATCCAAGGGCATCCATGTCTTCACGACAAACCGGCAAAAATCCGGCCGTTATGTTCTTCATGACTGAATACTCATTTCCAGATAATCTTCTTTCGACAGGAGCACTTCTCGAGGCTTGCTGCCGTCTTGAGGACCAATCCAGCCGCGTTCTTCCATTTGGTCAACAATTCTGGCCGCACGGGAGAAGCCGATTTTTAACCGTCTCTGCAGATAAGAAGCTGAAATTTTCCCCGTATCAACTGCAATTTCAATAGCGCGGGGCAACAGTTCATCATTGTCGCCGGCATCCGTATCGTTACCAGAAATATTCACTGTTTTGCCGTTTTCAATCTTTTCAAGCACATCTTCATCATAGCGAGCTGTTGAACCGCTTTTAATAAATTCAACCACACGCTCAACCTCTTTATCGGAAATAAACGCACCCTGCAAGCGAGTGGGTTTCGGCGCGCCAACAGGCGCAAAAAGCATATCGCCACGGCCCAGCAGCTTGTCCGCTCCGGCAGCATCTAAAATCGTGCGGCTATCCACCTGAGAGGAAACCGCAAAAGCAATACGGGAAGGAATATTCGCTTTGATAATACCGGTAATAACGTCAACCGACGGACGCTGTGTGGCAATGACTAAGTGCATGCCTGCCGCACGGGCCATCTGTGCCAAACGGCAAATCGAATCCTCCACTTCACCGGGAGCAACCATCATCAGGTCTGCAAGCTCATCAATGATAATCACAATGTGAGGCAACGTGTTTTCGCCGCCACTCTCTAACACCATCTCATTATAGCCCTGAATGTTTCGCACGTCACACTCAGCAAACATGGCATAACGGCGTGTCATCTCCTGCACCGCCCAATAAAGAGCACCGGATGCCCGACGGGGGTCGGTTACAACCGGAATCATGAGATGCGGAATACCATTATAAACATTAAGTTCAACCACCTTAGGATCAACCATCAAAAGCTTCACCTCGTTGGGGTCTGCTTTATAGATAATGCTGGTAATCAGCGTGTTAATACAAACACTCTTACCCGAGCCTGTAGCACCGGCAATGAGCAAGTGAGGCATTTTTCCTAAATCTACAACCACATTTTTTCCGGCAATATCCTTACCCAAAGCAAAAGCAAGCTTTGAGGGGAACTGCTTAAATTCATCAGAATCAAGAACCTCGCGAATGCTAACGGTGGCAATGGATTTGTTCGGAATTTCAATACCAATGGCCTCTTTGTTGGGAATTGGTGCTTCAATACGCACACCTGTTGCCGCTAAACGCAAGGCAATATCATCGGAAAGTCCCACGATTTTGCTCACCTTAACACCTTCGCCGGGCTTTAATTCATATCGCGTCACCGTAGGACCCTTGCTGACGTTAAGCAGCTTGGCATCCACATTAAAACTCTTTAAGGTAGCAATGAGCTTGGTGGCTGTTTCCTTCAATTCCATGCGGGAATCAGCACTGTCCAAGCCGCCCCGGGGTGCATCCAACAAGTCAAAATCCGGATAGGTATAAGGAATTTTTTCAAAGGCCTCGTCAATTTCCTGCACAATTTCTGCTGTTTCTTCTGCAGTGAGTGATTCTGCTTTTTCAACAGGTGTAGCAGGTATAGTCGGTGCTTCGTCCTCTGTCGCAACTGCCTCTGCCGTTGCAGGAGCAACCGTAGCCACAGGCTTTTCGTCTTCGGGCAAAACTTGGTCTAAAATTGCATCTAAATCTTTAAAATCATAGGCCATGGCGTCACCATCAATGGGGATATCACGGATGGACGCCGGAATATAGTCTTCATCATCATAGGGTTTACGAATGATTTTCGGCATGTCTTTTTCTTCGCCGCGAACCACTTCTTCATCTGAGAAGTTCGGGAACGTCCGTTTTGCATCCTTGACCGGCTGCGTCTCCTGGGCTGGTTCTTTGGGACGATTTTTCGCCTCTGCTGCCGCTTCTATTGCCGCCTGGTGCTGCACGGCTTTGATATCAACAAAACACCGTACAATGACACGAAGCAGCGCTTTTAAGGGCGACCATTTCGTTAAAATCATAATAAATACCAATAAAACTGTAATCAAAATGATGCCGGCAGGAATCGCTCCCATTGTGTTGGCAAACACATCGCACAAAACACCACCCAAAACGCCGCCACCATAGCCGCTGGTGCCTGCCCACCAATAAGCCGACAAACTGGAAAGACGCAGGGGGTTCATAGCACCGGTGCCTGAAAACAACTGACACAGAGAAGACAGCACCAAAATCATGAGAAATACTTGCAAATATTGATGCTTGTGTTCTTCATAGCCTTTTCCGACAGCACGGTGAATACCAAAAACCAAAAGCAAAATCGGCAAAACATACACAGGAAGTCCCATAAGTCCCGTAAACAAATCATGGAACCAGGTGCTCACAATCATATCTCCGGGTATATACAAAAATACACCCAGCAAAAGAGCCGCCACAACAATAAATAGTGAAACGAACTCGTTCTTCATTGCGGGTTCAATCCTTTGCTGTGTCCCCTTTTTTGCAACTGTTTTTTTCTTCTTCACTGCTTTTTTCGCCATATATATCAGTTCCCCTTATCAAACATACATATTCTTATATATTATATCATAAAAGGCTCTTTTTTTCCAGCCTTTTTTCAACAAAGTTACAGTCGATTAACGGCTTTTTGCATTTCTTTCTCAGCGGTTTCTTAAATCAGCAAAAAAATCCCTTAAAAGTTTGCTGCATGACTGCTCCATTATGCCGCCATAAACCTCAATACCACTGCTACGCAGCACATCATGTTTACCGCCGCAAGCACCTGCTTCTCCATCATAAGCACCAAAATATACCCGGGCAGGTCTTGCCAAAAGAATTGCCCCTGCACACATGGAGCAAGGCTCTAAGGTTACATATAAATGGCAGTCATTGAGGCGATGACCTATCTGCTTCAAGCCTTGGTTTAACACGAGCATCTCTGCATGCGCCAAGATATTCTCTTTTTCCATCGTAAGATTATGTGCTCTGGCAATCACCACATCATTTTGCACCAAAACAGCACCGACCGGCACTTCTCCCTGCTGTGCCGCCAGGCTTGCTTCGGCAAGTGCCATCTGCATAAATTTGTTTGCCATATCGCTTATCCTTTACTCAAATTCGTTTTACAGCTTGCGCTGCTTCATACATTAAAATAGCTGCTGCAGCTGCCACATTTAAGGACTCGGCGCTGCCTGCCATGGGAATTTTGACGACCGCATCGGCCTCTCTGAGCAAATCTTCTGACACGCCGGCAGACTCATTTCCCATAATGAGAACTGTTTTTTCCGGTGCTGTCCAATCACAGGAAGCAATGCTTTGCTCCGTAAGAGCGGATGCCACTAAAGAAAAACCGCTTTTCTGCCAGGTGAGTAACATTTCGTGAGAAACGTTTAAAAACAATTGAATGTGAAACAAAGATCCCATGGTAGAGCGAACCAGTTTCGGATTAAACGGATCTACACAATCCGGTGACAGAACCACCCCGTCAAAGCCCATGGCATCGGCAGTACGAATAATGGTACCTAAATTTCCCGGATCACGAACGCCGTCACAATAGATGAACATCCCCTGCTCCGGCATCAAAGATGCCTGCGGAAGCGTACAGGTACACAAAATTCCCTGCGGTGTTTTGGTATCTGCCATTTTTGCAAACACATGTGGTGGTACACGGGTGATTGTCTTGTCTGAAAGCATCGCGCTGAGAGATGATGGCAATGTGTAATCTGCTGATTGTACCACGTCTATCACACAAAAAGAGGACGTAAGTGCCCACTCCACAGACAGTGCACCTTCTACCATAAAAACACCATACCGTTCTCTATATTTCTTTTCCTTCAGACTTGCAATTTTTTTCACCAGTTTATGGTCTGCACTGGTAATTTCCTGAATCATCATAACGCCTCCGATGCTTACTTTGCACGTAAGATAACAAGGTAAATACTGTATATCAATATTATAACATAAAAGCAGAGTAACTGCAACTGCAATTACTCTGCTGAATGAATTGATTCTTATGCAAGATCAATCAATTAATATCCAACCTTTTCCCAACATTCAAAGGGAGCTGCCAGCTCTTCGCTGATATAAACCTGAGTCTTCTTGGTCTGCAGCATGGTGCTGGGGAGGTACGGTGTAATCGGGCCGTGTGTACACAGACGGCTTGTCATTCTCTGCCATGAAGAGAATGTACCGCAGGTTGCCAGCGCATGCACTTCAATTCTTTCCTTAGCACGCATTACGTCTAAGGGGCCGATGGTTGCAGCACAAGGCGGAACGTTAGCAATATCACCGGACTGACCGAACGTACCGTTTAAGGAGTTTTGCATGATGGTCATGGGGTGCAGTTTCACGATTTGAGCCGGCTGATTGAGCCATTCTTCAATGTCACCACTACCAATAAATTCCGGAATCGGATCAACGAATGCCATGTGACCTGCCCAACCCGGAGAGGTAGAAGCGATGTCGGCACCTGTTCCCTCTGTGATATCGTCAATGATCTTGGAATAATCCTTGATGTTTGCATTGGTCGGGAAGTGAACATTTTCCATAGGCATACGGAGTTTTTCATCAATCTGATAGTAAAGATACTTAATCATAGAGTGCGCAAAACCTGCTTCGTATGTAATAGGAGCAATGTTACCTGCTTCATCTGCCCATTCATCTTCTGCAACCAGATGAACCTTAGAGCAGTCGATGCCGAAGTAGTTAATCAACTGTGCCAAAGGAATGTAGGTATCGGGCTCAGGGTTACCAAGAATCATAGTGAAGCTCTTGCCGGCTTCAGAAGCAGCGCGCAGACGTTCAAACAGTGTTGCAATCAGAACCGGATGTGGGTTCATCATAACCTTGACGTCAAATTCCGGATGCCACCAAGGCTCCCTTTTTTCGAGATCCTTGCCACTGAGGCTACGTACATATTCGCAAACCTTCTTGTCCTTAAAAGGAACAAATTCATGAGGCTGGAAATCAAATTTTGTTGCGGGATCAATGATGAAATTACTCATTTTACGATCTCTCCTTTTAAAATTGTATTTTTAACATAAAACCATTGGTCAACAATGATTAAATTAGCTACATTGCCTTTTTTAATTTCACCCAACTCAGGCATATTCAGAAGTCTCGACGGATTATAAGATGCATATTTAAACACATCACAAACAGAACCACCGGTATGCACCATCATGTTATGACAGGCAATATCAAGGGTCAGCTTCGAGCCGGCAATATCGCCGCCCCAGTCAAAGTTAATGTCAAAGGCATCCTCTAAGCCCGGGAGTGGCGGACCATCTGCCACAAACGCATCGGCAATCAGAATAATTTTGTCCTGCCCCTTGATTTTCTTCACCAAACGAATCATGTAGGGATGGACATGAACGCCCATAGAATCACAAATCAGTTCGGCATAAATGCCGTCATGATAGTTCACGGTTTCATCCACACAAACACCGCGCACCTCAGGATAATTTTCTAATGTACCTGTGGCATTGGTGTGATGGGTTCCTAATTTGAGACCATAAGGCATCAAGGCTTCAATCTGCTCAGGAGTTGCCTCCGAATGCGCCACCGAAAAGACAATTTCGGGAATTTCGCGCTTTACATATTGAACAAAATCCAAAATACCTTCTCTTTCGGGCGCCACGCACCAAACCTTGGCAAAGCCTTTTGCCGCCTCTACAATCTCAGCATAATCTTCTGTTATAATCGCATCTTTCCATACATTCTTCTCTTTATCGCAGCCAAAATCGGGGTTTAAGTAAGGGCCCTCCATGTAAACACCGAGAATATTTTTGCACTTTCCGGCTGCAATGGCATCCTTAAATTTTTGAAGTGCCTCCAAGTGTTCTTCTTTATTCATGCTATAAAACAGCGCCGGTAACACCGATGTCACACCGTGCTCCAGCAATGTTTCAGAGCATTTCACAGGGTCATCATGAAAATAGGTCTCTCCATCTGCGTGGGTATGAATATCGATGAGGCCGGGACCCACAAATTGACCCTCGGCATCAAGAATCTCACAGCCATCCGGCACTGAAATTTCCTTAGAAGAACCGAAATCTACAATTTTGCCGTCTTCCATTAGCAAAACGCCATTTGGAATATAATGGTCCTTCATGACAAGAACGGCATTGGTAATCGCTGTCATTTTTTACCTCCCAACTCTGTCAGCATGGTTTGACTCTCACTGATGATATATTCTGCAACACCGGCTTTAAACTGAGAGCTGCGGGATTCATAACCACCCTCATCATAAGCCTCCTGCATGGGGAAATAGCCCTCGCAGCCGTTGGCTAAACCAATCGGCAGAATCACATCATAGCCCTTTGTTTCTTTAATGCCTCTGCCAATGCCGGTAAATGGCTCACCGGGGATGCCGGACAATGCAACCGGACCAATGCTAAGACCATAAAGCGTCATACCAAAAGAATCCGGACCGTTTTCCAATCGAACCATGCGAGCCGCCTCTGCCACAACCGTTGTGAGCATCATGCCCTTATAAGGAAGTTCGCTGTCTTTTCCGGCATTGTGTAAATCGTTGATTCTCTTTGCCTCAACCAATTCTTCCGCCGTTGCACGGTTTGACGGCACCTCAATGCTTCTTTCAACATATCGAATGTCGTCTACATCCACATATTTCACTTTTTCATAGACCTGCAGCACGCCACCTGCCACAACATTACCAATATGGCGGGCATGGGCATAACCGCGGGATACATCATCAAAATCCATGAACATTCCGTTTAGGTCGCCACCTTCAGGATGAACATTCACATGGTTCACGTCACCCTGCGCGCCGTTAAAGAAGATACACTTTGTATTGTCTATTGTTTTTTCAACCGTTCTGCGTAAAAAACCCGGCCAATCTGCCGAAATTTTGCATCCGCCCACAACATCGGGATGGTTGCCGAAGTTCACCAAAACCAGCGTGTCGCCGCCCTCTCTGTCAAAACGAAGCACATTCACGCGCTCGTCAACATCCCCAATCGGTGCTACAATATCAGGATTATCCACACCGGGATTTGTCTTGATGCTGCCATCTTTCATGCGGAAACGACGTACAAAAGATACACGAGGTGCCTGACCGATTCCCCAACCCATTGTCGAAGGCTTTAAGTCTTCCAAAGCAAAAATTGCAGCATCAACCGCGCGGCTGGTAACAAAATCAATGTATGTAAGTTCCATAGAATCTGTTGCGTCACACCGCATATGAGGACCGGTATGGGTATGTGTTGCCGCAATCATAATTGCATCAAAAGGTACGCCTGTTGCTTTTGAAATAGCCATGCGGATGTTATCCATCAGCTTTTTTCTGATACCCAAATGATCAATGCTGATTAGAATAAC
>JAZOBC010000024.1:0-72001 GCA_045595795.1 Clostridia bacterium
ATTTACATGATGGCTCACTCCGGTGCCCGTGGTAGCCAGAACCAGATTCGTCAGCTGGCAGGTATGCGTGGTTTGATGAACGATACCTCCGGTAAAACCATTGAAATCCCC
This sequence comes from Clostridia bacterium, assembly GCA_045595795.1. Lineage (GTDB taxonomy): Bacteria > Bacillota > Clostridia > UBA1381 > UBA9506 > UMGS755. The sequence continues at coordinate 112 of JAZOBC010000024.1, forward strand.
ATTCGTGCTAACTTCCGTGAAGGTTTGAACGTGCTTGAGTACTTCATTTCTTCTCACGGTGCAAGAAAAGGTTTGGCCGATACCGCTCTGCGTACGGCTGACTCCGGTTACCTGACCCGTCGTCTGGTTGACGTCAGCCAGGAAGTCATCATTCGCGAAGATGACTGCGGTACCGATAAGGGTATTGAAGTATTCGATATTCGCGACGGTAAAGAGCTGATTGAGGGTCTGTTTGACCGCTTAAACGGCCGTTACGCTTTAGAAGACATCTGTCATCCCGAAACCGGTGAAGTCATCGTGCCTGCTAACACACTGATTACAGAAGCCTTAGCGAAAAAGGCCGTGGATGCCGGCGTACAGCGCGCAGTCATCCGTTCTGTTCTGACTTGTAAGGCTAAGGTCGGTATTTGTGCTAAATGTTATGGTTCTAACCTCGCAAGTGGCGATACTGTTCCCGTGGGTGAAGCAGTTGGTATCATTGCTGCTCAGTCCATCGGTGAACCGGGTACGCAGCTGACCATGAGAACCTTCCATACCGGTGGTGTTGCAACAGCAGATGACATCACACAGGGTCTGCCCCGTGTCGAAGAATTGTTTGAAGCAAGAAAGCCCAAGGGTCTTGCAATCATTGCCGAAATCGGTGGTAAGGTTAGCATCGTAGAAAACAAGAAAAAGCGCGAAATCGTGATCACTGATGACGAAAACGGCGAAGCCAAGACATATCTCATCCCCTACGGCTCCAGAATGAAGGTAGCAGAAGGCGATGTTGTGAAAAAGGGTGATGAGCTCACTGAAGGTAGCGTAAATCCCCATGATATTCTGCGTATTAAAGATATCTCTGCTGTTCAGCAGTATTTGATTCAGGAAGTACAGCGTGTATACCGCCTCCAGGGCGTTGATATTAACGACCGTCACATCGAGGTTATTGTACGTCAGATGTTGCGCCGCGTTAAGATTGAAGAAGCCGGTGACACAAACTTCTTAGCAGGTTCACTGGTTGACATCAACGAATTTGAAGCAGCCAATGCTGAGCTGGAAGCAAAGGGTATGACACCTGCTACCTGCACCAGAATCATTCTGGGTATCACAAAAGCATCACTGACCACAGACTCCTTCTTGTCGGCCGCTTCCTTCCAGGAAACTACCCGTGTCCTGACCGAGGCTGCTACCAAGGGTAAGATTGACCCGCTGGTTGGTTTGAAAGAAAACGTCATCATCGGTAAGCTGGTTCCCGCCGGCACCGGTATGCCGAAGTATCAGAACACTGGCATTGAAAATGCTGTTTCTGCTGAAGCAGAAAGTGTTTACAGTTCCTTTGTTTTAGACAACAGCGATTACATTGGCTCCAATGTGATTCCTGACACAAGCGATGTAGCAACACAAGAGAGTGCTGAATAAATTTTGTGTTGACACCCGGCAAAAATCGTGATATAATATGTTAGTATGCATGCACCGGCGGATGTTTCCGTCGGTGCAAAATGCGGTCTTTAGTATCCGCACTTTTTACATTCGGAGTGAAAGAAAATGGATAGCGACCTGAAGGGTCAGCACCTTTTAATTGGAATGAAGCAATCCACAGAAGCTGTTCGCAGTGGCTTGGTTTTAAAAGCGTATGTAGCCTCTGATGCTGCGCCTCACATTCGCCAGCCCTTTGAAGAGCTTTGTAAAAGCCAACAAATTCCAATGACTTATTTTGATACAAAGCAACAGTTAGGCCGTACCTGCGGAATTGACGTAGGTGCGACTTGCGCTGTTATTTTGAAATAACTTTGCTCATAACGATGTGCTGCATTTGCCTACGCAAAAGTAGCCTCTGTTATAGATTGCAGGTCGGTTTTCGGCTTGCCCCAAATTTGCTCGAAAGGAGGAAATCAGTTCATGCCAACCTTTAACCAGCTTGTGAGAAAAGGTAGAGAAACTGCTGTTAAAAAGTCTACAGCTCCTGCACTTTTGAAGGGTCTGAACACTTTAAAGAAGAAATCTACCGACACTAAGGCGCCGCAAAAACGTGGTGTTTGTACCTCGGTTAAAACCATGACACCGAAAAAGCCTAACTCCGCTCTGCGTAAGCTTGCCAGAGTTAGACTGACCAACGGTATTGAAGTATCGGCTTATATCCCCGGTATCGGTCATAACCTGCAGGAACACAGCGTTGTTTTAATCCGTGGCGGCAGAGTTAAGGACCTTCCTGGTGTACGTTATCACATTATCCGTGGTTCCTTGGATACTTCGGGTGTTGCAAACCGTATGCAAGGCAGATCAAAGTACGGCGCGAAGCGTCCTAAGAAATAATAGGAAGCAGACTTCGCAGTAAAATCACATCTGTGCTGGTACCGGACTAAAGAACTGATTTGTTTCTTTTATAGATGTACTGTGCACAAACGGTCAAACGACCGAGTACCTGTGATTTCATTTCAAATTAATGAAGGAGGGAAGAAAAGTGCCAAGAAGAGGTTTTATCGCAAAGAGAGAGGTTCTGCCCGATCCCCTGTACGCAAGTACTGTGGTTACCCGTCTGATCAACAACATTATGTTAGACGGTAAGAAGGGCGTTGCTCAGAAAATTGTATACGGTGCTTTCGAGATTGTTAAAGAAAAAACCGGCAAAGAGCCCCTGGATGCTTTTAAAGAGGCTATGGATAACATCATGCCTGTATTAGAAGTTAAGGCTCGTCGTGTCGGTGGTGCAACCTATCAGGTGCCCATGGAAGTTCGTCCCGAACGTAAGCAAACTCTGGGTCTGAGATGGTTAACACTCTACAGCCGTCAGAGAAGCGAAAAGACCATGAAAGAACGCTTAGCCGCTGAAATCATGGACGCTATGAACGGCACCGGTGCTTCTGTTAAAAAACGTGAAGACACGCACAAGATGGCAGAAGCTAACAGAGCATTTGCACATTACAGATGGTAGGATTTACCGTCTCTTTTGTAAACAGTTAATCAATTTTTGAAGAAAGGAGGAAGATTGTGGCAAGAGAATTTTCCTTAGAAAAAACCAGAAATATTGGTATCATGGCTCACATTGATGCAGGTAAAACAACCACAACCGAGCGTATTCTGTTTTACACTGGTCGTATTCATAAGATTGGTGAAACCCACGAAGGTGCATCTCAGATGGACTGGATGGAACAGGAAGCAGAACGTGGTATTACCATTACCTCGGCTGCAACAACTGCACAGTGGAAGAACCATAGAATTAATATCATCGACACCCCCGGCCACGTTGACTTTACCGTTGAAGTTGAGCGTTCACTTCGTGTCCTCGACGGCAGCGTAACTGTTTTCTGTGCTAAGGGTGGTGTAGAACCGCAATCTGAAACAGTTTGGCGCCAGGCAGACACATACGGAGTTCCCCGTATGGCGTATGTAAATAAAATGGACATTATGGGTGCTGACTTTTACAACGTTGTTAACATGATGAAGACTCGTCTTCACTGTAATGCTGTGCCCATCCAATTGCCCATTGGCTCTGAAGACACATTTAAGGGCTTAATTGACTTAGTTAACATGAAAGCATATGTGTATTATGATGACCTTGGAAAGGATATCCGTGAGGAGGAAATCCCTGCTGATATGGCTGACAAGGCAGAAGAATACAGAAATGCACTCCTTGAATCTGTTGCTGAAACCAGCGAAGAACTCATGGAGAAATATTTAGAGGGTGAAGAGCTGACGGAGGCTGAAATTAAAAAGGCGATCCGTAAGGCTACCATTGCAAATGAAATGGTTCCCGTACTCTGCGGTACTTCCTACCGTAACAAGGGTGTTCAGAAACTTCTGGACGCTGTTGTTGAGTATATGCCCTCCCCCGTCGACATTCCTGCTATCCGCGGTGTGAACGAAGATGGCGAAGAGGTGGAAAGTCCTTCTTCAGACGATGCTCCTTTTGCAGCACTCGCCTTTAAGATTATGACTGACCCCTTTGTTGGTAAGCTCTGCTTCTTCCGTGTGTATTCCGGTACACTGGATGCAGGCTCCCACATCTTAAACTCCACAAAGGATAACAAGGAACGTATCGGTCGTATTCTGCAGATGCACGCAAATGACAGAAAAGATATTGACAAGGTTTATTCCGGTGATATCGCTGCTGCTGTTGGTCTTAAGAACACCACCACCGGCGACACACTGTGTGACCCCGGTCATCCCATCATCTTGGAATCCATGGAATTCCCCGATCCTGTTATTCGTGTTGCCATTGAGCCTAAGACTAAAGAAGGTCAGGAAAAGATGGGTATTGCTTTGGCAAAGCTTGCTGAAGAAGATCCCACATTCCAGACATATACCGATGAGGATACAGGTCAAACCATCATCGCAGGTATGGGTGAGTTACACCTTGAAATTATCGTTGACAGACTGCTTCGTGAATTCAAGCTTGAGGCTAACGTTGGTAAGCCTCAGGTATCTTATAAAGAGACCATTCGCAAGCCTGTTGATGTTGAAAACAAATATGCTAGACAGTCCGGTGGTAAGGGTCAGTACGGTCATGTACTCATGAAGGTTGAGCCCTTAGAAGCTGGTAGTGGCTACGAATTTGTTAACAAAATTGTCGGTGGTGCGATTCCCAAGGAATACATCCCCGCTGTTGATGCCGGTGTTCAGGGCGCAATGCTGTCCGGTGTGCTGGCAGGCTACAATGTAGTTGACGTACGCGTTACGCTGTATGACGGTTCATACCACGAAGTTGACTCCTCTGAAATGGCATTTAAGATTGCCGGTTCAATGGCATTCAAAGATGCTTGCAGAAAGGGTGACCCCGTTCTGAAAGAGCCCATCATGCAGGTTGACGTTATTGTTCCCGAAGAATACATGGGTGACGTTATGGGTGACTTAAACTCCCGCCGTGGTCAGATCCAGGGTATGGAGGCTCGCCCGGGTGCACAGGCAATTTCTGCTTTTGTTCCCCTGTCTGAGATGTTTGGTTATGCAACCGACCTGCGTTCAAAAACACAGGGCCGCGGTCAGTATACCATGCAGCCCAGCCACTATGAAGAAGTTCCCAAGAGCATTCAGGAACAAATTATTTCTTCAAGAGCTAAGAAGGAAGCTTAAGGAAAAGTTTTGTAAACTACTTGATTTTTCCTGTAAAAAAAGGTACAATGAATGTATCACAGTTAAAAATTATTTAATTTTAAAAAATAGGAGGCTAATCAAATGGCTAAGGCTAAATTCGAAAGAAACAAACCGCACGTTAACATTGGTACCATTGGTCACGTTGACCATGGTAAGACCACTCTGACCGCTGCTATCACCAAGACTCTGAGCTTGACCGGCGGTGCTGAATTCAAGGCATACGACCAGATCGACGGTGCTCCCGAAGAAAGAGAAAGAGGTATTACCATTTCTACTGCACACGTTGAGTACGAAACCGCTAACAGACACTATGCACACGATGGCTGCCCCGGACATGCTGACTACGTTAAGAACATGATCACCGGTGCTGCTCAGATGGACGGTGCAATCTTGGTTGTATCTGCTGCTGACGGTCCCATGCCCCAGACCAGAGAACACATCCTGCTGGCTAGACAGGTAGGCGTTCCCTACATCGTTGTTTACATGAACAAGGCTGACCAGGTTGACGATCCTGAACTGTTAGAGCTGGTTGAAATGGAAATCAGAGAACTGCTCAATGAGTATGAATTCCCCGGCGATGATACTCCTATCGTTGTTGGTTCTGCTCTGCAGGCTCTGGAATGTGCTACCAACAACAACAGCGCTCCTGAATATGAATCTATCATGAAGCTGATGGAAGCTGTTGACTCTTATATCCCCGAACCCGAAAGAAAGACTGACCTGCCCTTCCTGATGCCCGTCGAAGACGTATTCTCCATCACCGGTCGTGGTACTGTTGCTACCGGTCGTGTAGAAAGAGGAACTTTGAAGGTTAATGACGAAGTTGAACTCGTTGGTCTGGTTGACGAAGTTAGAAAAATCGTTGTTACTGGCGTTGAAATGTTCAGAAAGCTTCTGGATCAGGCTGAAGCCGGCGATAACATCGGTGCTCTGCTCCGTGGTGTTCAGAAGAACGAAATCGAAAGAGGCCAGGTTCTGGCTAAGCCCGGTTCCATTCAGTGCCACACTCAGTTCAAGGGTGAAGTTTATGTCCTGTCTAAGGAAGAAGGCGGACGTCATACTCCGTTCTTTAACAACTACAGACCCCAGTTCTATTTCAGAACAACTGACGTTACCGGCGTAATTAAATTACCCGAAGGCGTTGAAATGTGCATGCCTGGCGATAACGTTTCCATGGAAGTTGAACTGATCACTCCGATCGCTATCGAAGAAGGTCTGCGTTTCGCTATCCGTGAAGGCGGCAGAACTGTTGGTTCCGGCGTTGTATCCGCTATCAGCAAATAAGTTTAACCGCTTATATAAGAAGTCGAAAATCCAATGGATTTTCGACTTCTTTTTTTACTCTAAATATATCTTTTGGGCAATGTCTTCTAAGTATTCTGCTACCACCGTGACCTCTATGGTGTCTTCATCAATTACCTCATAGCTTGAATCTAAATTGACAACACCAGCATTGGCTGACGTCTGCTCATCAAGCTCTGCACTAAGCTGTAGAGCACCACTCTCTGCCACGCGCTCCGGCGATAATTTCTCATAGGTTGTTGTCTGCTCGTTAAATTGATGACAGGTCATACCTATCCCAAGATATTTCCCAAAAAAACTCAGTTCTCGTTCCGTTATCGTCTCCGTATATTCTAAAAATTCCGTTTCATCCTTAAAAAACAGATTCACATTCCAGCCAAACAAATGAAGAGTCACTTTTTTCTCAACTGCACCTGTTTCATTTTTCTTCGGTGTCCACAGTGAAAAGGCTTTCGTTTTTTCATACCAAACACGAGCATATATCTCGGCTTCAGACTGAACCTTTCGCGGCTCAACACCCTTTTCGCTCACCAATAGCCCATTGACTAAAATGTCCCCCCGCCGAACCGTATCCCCCAGTGCAATCATAGGCTCGCCGCTTTTCACAATCATAGAATCAATCACACCATCTTTGCTTGCCACAACGTTGCAAAATGCATGTGGGTCATACATTTCGGGTACCGGTACTTTTTCTTTCACCTGAACCATTACCTTAGACCCGCTTTTATCGGCCCAAAGCCAGGCAAGCTCCGGCACCTGTATCAGCATTTTATTTTGCAGCTTCTTTTCATCTAAAAACGGTCTAAAGGCACCAATTCGCAATCCGCATCGTTCCAATTCTTCCCTGACCACCGCAGCTGAGACGTTTTCGCAACCGATAATTTCAATTTTCCAAATAAACTGATTCACTAAAATAAGCATCAGCAAAAAAATCCCTAAACCCAACGCAAACCATTTTCGCCTTTTTCCGCGTTTTAAAATAGCCGGTAAGCCACACTTCTTAACGATCTTGATTTGTACACCGGTTTTTCTGGCGATGGGTGGTAACAGTCGAAACCCACGGTTGCTGATACAACAGCGAAGCATAGTCTGTGAGCAGGAAAACAAATCCCAAATTAAGATGTGACGGTTGGTGCAAACGTTTAAAAAACGTTCCGGATACTGACCTGTTACCGTAATGACCAGATACCCACGCAAATATTGAAATAACCGGGTTAAAAACACGACAGCAACCTCCTTTAGTGCAGCGAAACGCTTAAAATGATGCCCCTTACCAAAATTTCCTCATCTGTAATTGCCACAATCTGTAGGTCTCGGCCACCAATCACAATACGATATTGCTTACTATGCAGCCGAATCTCTGTGGGTTCATATCCTTCAATGCTTTTATAATTCTCAACCGTGAGTTCCCGATTATCATTCAGCGTAATGCGCGGCACATCTGCCACCATATCTAGCGGCACATCCAAAAATCCTGATATGCGCTGTGCCATATTTTTCTTCTCTGTTCTTTTTTTCATGTTATGACCACCTCATATGTTATTTTTATGCGTCCACACTCATAATCATTACCATAAACCCGAGAAGGAGGTCGCAACACATGAAATATCATTTTTCTGCTCATTCAGTAAGAAAACTACTGCTCTACATCGGCATTTGGCTCCTGATACTCTTGCAAGTGCTGCGCTCTGAAACCGTTATCCAAGCTACGCAAGGCGCCTTGATACTTTGCTTTAAAACGGTCATTCCATCGCTGTTTCCTTTTTTCGTACTGTCCTCGTTGCTATCCGGCAGCTTTGCCTATCACCTTGCCAGGCTTTGTTCCCCCATCATGTTCCCTATCTTTCGCGTTGGTGGTGCCGGTGCACTGCCACTTATAATGGGCATTATCAGCGGCTATCCGACCGGCGCAAAAATCACCGCCGAGCTCTATGCATCCCGATTATTGAATCAAGACGAAGCAAAACGATTACTGCCCTTTACCAACAATTCCGGTCCCTTATTCATCATTGGTGCCATCGGTACAGGTATGTTAAACTCTCCTACGTTGGGGTGCTTTTTATATGTCATCCATGCCCTCTGCGCGATTTTAGTGGGACTATGCATGCGGTTTTACCCGTCAAGAAATTCTTTCAGTCAAAGACGCCAAGCCGGCACACCACAACCACCTTCTGTCTCTTTATCTGATGCAATTACAAAAAGCGTGCATACCATGCTGATGGTCTGCGGATTCATTCTTTTTTTTGCCGCTGTTACTGCCTGCCTCACGCCGCTTTTAAATGCCTGCCTGCCATCATGGGCGGTCACACTGGTGCAAAGCGCGATTGAAATTACAAGGGGTGCTTCCCTCATCATACAAGGCGAGTATCCCATGCGCCTGACTTTGACTCTGCTTTCCTTTTTCATTGGCTTTGGAGGTATCAGCGTGATGATGCAGGTAGCCGGCATCCTTACCCTCTATGGCTTACCACTGAAAACCTATTGGATGGGTAAACTGCTCCACGGCATTTTTTCTGCCATTTTTGCCTATGCCGCTTTCCCCATGATTTCAGATCGCGCGGTGCCAACAATGGTTCAAAATTCACCCAATAGCCACCTCCTTGCTGAGTCATTCCCTGCGTGGTTGTCCACTGCTGCTGTGGTCATTTGCTTTCTGCTATTTTTTAAAACCAAACGGCACTTCAAAAGCTGATACAGATGCATGCTTTTTACCTAAAATAATGTAGAAATGGAATAATTGACTGTCTTTTTGCATACATATATATGTGTGTATGTTTTACGAACCATAAAGGACGATGATGAGATGACAGAACAAAATAAATCACTTCACACAGAACTTGAACTGTTTCATAAAGGAGAGCAATTCCACGCCTATCGCTTTATGGGAGTTCATCCCGCTCAAAAAGAAACATATCGATTTTTACTTTGGGCCCCTAACGCAAAAAGCGTCTCTGTTGTGGGTGATTTTAATGGCTGGAACCGAGACAGCCACCCCATGACAAAAATTACGGACGCTGGTATTTGGGAAGCAACCATTGGCGGCCTTTCCGACTTTGCCATGTATAAATATTCTTTGGAAACGCCTCAGGGTAAAATTCATCTGAAAGCCGATCCATATGGTGTTCACTTTGAAACACGCCCAGGCACTGCAACAAAGATATATAACCTGACCGGCTTTCCCTGGACAGATGGGGCATATCGCAGAAAAAAACTGAAGCAAAATCCATTACAACGTCCCATGAACATCTATGAAGTGCATATTGGTTCCTGGAGACGGTATGCCGACGGTCAGTGCTTTAGCTATCAAAAGCTCGCCAGCGAGCTGATTCCTTATGTAAAACAAATGGGCTATACGCACATCGAGCTGATGCCCGTGAGTGAATATCCATATCACGGCTCCTGGGGCTATCAGGTGACCGGTTATTATGCCCCCACCTCCCGCTATGGAACGCCTCACGACTTCATGCAGTTTGTAGATAGCTGCCATGCCGCAGGGATTGGCGTGATTATTGACTGGGTGGCAGCACATTTTCCAAAGGATGCCATGGGACTCTATGAATTTGACGGCACCTGCTGCTATGAGTATGCCGACCCCCTGATGAATGAGCATCCCGACTGGGGCACACGGATTTTTGATTATGCCCGGGGTGAGGTGCAATCCTTTTTAATCTCAAATGTGTTGTTCTTTTTAGAGCACTACCACGTAGACGGCATCCGCGTTGATGCAGTGGCCTCTATGCTCTATTTGGATTACGGCAAGCAAATGGGAAACTGGCGTCCTAATGAATATGGTGGCAACGAAAATTTGGGAGCTGTGGCGTTTTTGCAAAAGCTGAACAAAGCGGCCTATGCCTTTGACCCCTCTGTTTTAATGATTGCCGAAGAATCCACTGCCTGGCCCATGGTCACCAAACCACCGGAAGATGGTGGTTTGGGCTTTTTGCTGAAATGGAACATGGGCTGGATGAACGACATGCTTTCCTATATGTCGAAAGACCCCTATTTTCGCAGCGGTTCTCACAACCTGATAACCTTTTCCATGACCTATGCTTTTTCAGAGAACTATGTGCTGCCCCTATCCCATGATGAGGTTGTGCACGGCAAATGTTCCTTGATTCAAAAAATGCCGGGAGGCTACGAGCAAAAATTTGCAAATCTGCGAGCTTTCTTGGCCTATCAGATGGCCCACCCCGGCAAAAAACTCTTATTTATGGGCGGTGAATTTGCCCAGTTTATTGAGTGGAATTATCAAAAAGAACTGGATTGGCTGCTGCTGGATTATGATTATCATCGCAAGTTCCACATTTTTGTGAAAACCCTGAATCAACTATATATAAAAAAATCGCCTCTTTGGCAGGTTGATGATAGCTGGGAGGGATTTACGTGGATTGTCACAGATGATTATACCCAGAATATTCTCGCCTTTATCCGTCGTGACAAAAAAGGAAAAGAGCTGCTTTGTGTCTTTAATTTTTCTCCTGTTCTGCGGGAAAATTATCGCTTAGGCATGCCCCATCCCTCGCGGATACACTGTATTTTTTCTTCTGACGATTTGCTATTTGGCGGTGAGGGCACCAAGCTGAAATCAGCGACCACAAAAGCTCTTCCCTCTCATGGCTTTGACCAGAGCCTAATTGTAACGGTGGCTCCCATGTCTGCCGCTTATTATAATGTGAAGCATTTAGAAATACAAAAAGGAGATGAAGCATGATGGCTGGAAAGAAATGTATTGCCATGCTGCTGGCCGGCGGTCAGGGCAGCCGTTTGGGGGCCTTGACGCGAAACATCGCCAAGCCGGCAGTGCCCTTTGGCGGCAAATACCGAATTATTGATTTCACACTGTCAAACTGTGTGAACTCAGGTATCGACACTGTGGGCGTTCTGACACAGTATAAGCCCTTAGAGCTCAATGAATATATTGGCAACGGACAGCCCTGGGGCTTAGATCGCAACCGCGGGGGCGTGCATATTCTACAGCCTTATACCAAGATTAACTCCAAATCCTGGTATGAGGGAACTGCCAATGCCATTTTTCAAAACATTCGCTTTATTGAGCGCTATAATCCCACAAACGTTGTGGTGCTTTCCGGCGATCATATTTATAAAATGGATTACAGAGTGCTCATCAGCTTTCATGAGGAACATCATGCAGACTGCACCATTGCAGTCATTGATGTGCCAATACAGGAGGCCTCACGTTTCGGCATTATGAATGCAGATGATAGTGGCAGAATTTTAGAATTTGAAGAAAAACCCAAGCACCCCAAAAGCACAAAAGCCTCTATGGGGGTTTATGTGTTCCGTTGGGATGTGCTGAAAAAATATTTGGTGGAAGACGACAAGCAAGAAAAATCGGCTCATGACTTTGGAAAAAACATTATTCCCGCTATGCTTGTCGACAAAAAACGACTGTTTTGCCGTGAATTTGATGGTTACTGGAAAGATGTGGGTACCACTGAAAGTCTGTGGGAAGCCAATATGGACGTGCTTAGTCCGGACTGCGGCCTGAATTTAGACGATGACGACTTGCGCATTTATGCCCGCAATTATGAAAGTCCACCCACCTACATTGAAGAAAGTGCCGTGCTGGAAAATTCTATGATTACAAAAGGCTGCTACATTGGTGGTCTCATACGTCATTCCATTATTTCAAGCGATTGCCGGATTGAGGCAGGCGCACAAGTCATCGACTCGGTACTGTTCCCCGGAACCATTGTGAAAACAGGTGCGGTGGTACGCCATGCCATCGTCGGGCAGGGCGCCATCATTGAAGAAAATTGTCATGTAGGAAGTGACACAAAGGATAGCGAAATTCCAGAAATCACCGTCATTGGCGATAAAAAGAAAATCAGCGGAAAAACGGCATAGAAAGGAGGCCACAGCCATGGACATGATGGGCATTATTTTTTCAAATATTTACGATGAGCGTTTAGGAGAAATCACCGCACAAAGAACATTGGCCTCACTGCCCTTTGGTGGCCGATATCGACTCATTGACTTCGTTCTTTCCAACATGGTCAATTCCGGCATCACCAACGTGGGCGTGATTACCAAGCAAAACTATCAGTCTTTAATGGACCATTTAGGAAACGGGAAGGAATGGGACCTCGATAGAAAGGTTGACGGACTTTTTATTCTCCCTCCTTTCGGTCAGGGACAAAAAAGTATTTACCGCGGCAAAATTGAAGCCCTGTGGGGTACACTGCGGTTTTTAGAACGTTCCAATGAAGAATATGTGTTGCTGGCAGATGCCAACATTATTTGCAACATCGACTACCGCGAGCTTTTAAAAAGGCACATTGACTCCGGTGCACAAATCAGCATGATTACCAAGCGGGAAGAAATCACCGGTCTCCACGATTCTCGGGATTTGGTGGTGCGAAGTGATTATCATGGAAAAGTGGCAGAAGTGCTGATTCATTACAGCATCCCCGGCACCGTTAGCTGCGGCATTGGCATGTATATTATGAAGCGCCGGTTTTTGATTGAACTGCTGAAGGAATCTCATTCTTACAGTCTGGTAGATTTTGAACGGGAAATCATTCAGGCGAAATGCGGCATTTTAGACATTGCCAACTTAGAGTTTGATGGACTGATTCTTCGCATTGACAGCGTTAACAAATACTTTTCTGCCAACATGGCGCTGTTATCTTCCAAAATTCGCGACGAAATTTTCACCCGTCACGGTCAGGTTTATACCAAAGTCCGCGACGAGGTTCCCTCTCGCTATCACAAGGGCTGCAAACTGAAAAACAGCCTGATTGCCGATGGCTGCACAATCTACGGCGAAGTGGAAAATTCCATTTTGTTCAGGGGCGTCACCATAGGAGCCGGTGCAAAAATCAAAAACTGCATTTTAATGCAGGATACAAAAATTGAAGAAAATGTGGAGCTTGACTACACCATCTGCGATAAAGATGTAACCGTAACACAGGGCAGATTGTTAGTGGGCGCGCCGGCACACCAGATTATTATTACAAAAGGAAAAGTCGTGTAACATGACCACACAAAAGGAGGAAAAGCGTGAACGTTTTATTTGCATCAGCAGAAGCTGCACCCTATATTAAAATTGGCGGCTTGGGCGATGTTGCCTATGCCCTGCCAAAAGAGCTCTCAAATGACAGCGACATGCATGTTGCTGTTGTTTTGCCACTCTATCGCTCCATTAAGGAGCGTTTTGGTCATGAACTGACTTATCTGACAAACTTTACGGTCCCACTTGCCTGGCGGCAGCTTTACTGCGGTATTTTTTGCGCTAACCAAGGAAGCGTGACCTATTATTTCATAGACAATGAATATTATTTTTTCCGCGATTCGGTTTATGGTGAATACGATGACGGCGAGCGGTATGCTTTTTTTGCAAAGGCAGTTCTGGAAATGCTACAGCATATTGACTTTCGTCCCGATATCATTCATGCAAACGACTGGCAATGCGCCTTAATTCCTCTGTTTTTAAAGGCCTTTTATGGTGGTCTCGACCAATACCTGCCCATAAAAACTATGTTTACCATACATAACATAGAATATCAGGGGCAAACACCTTTTTCCTTTGCCGAAGAGGTGCTCGGATTGCCACCGGAATACATGGGTGCAATCACCTATGACGGCTGCCTGAATTTTATGTTTTCTGCCCTTTGCCTGGCAGACAAGGTAACAACTGTTTCAAACACCTATGCCCACGAATTGCAAATGCCCTACTTTGGACGGGAAATGAGCATCGTTCTTTCCGGCATTGCCTATAAATTCTGCGGCATAACAAACGGCATCGACACGCAGCTTTTCAATCCACAAACCGACCCGCATCTCTACCATAAATACAGCACCAAGGCCATGGGCGGTAAAAAAATAGGCAAACGACGCCTGCGGGAATATTTAGGGCTTGCGCAGGATGAGGAAGCACCCATTTTATCTGTCGTCAGCCGTTTGGTGGGCCACAAGGGCATGGATCTCATTGAATATGTCCGCCACGAACTGATGAAAAGGCGGGTGCAACTCATTGTGCTGGGCACCGGCGATGCACAGTATGAAAACATGTTCCGTGAGCTTGCTTATCAATATCCCGGTATGGTCAGCGCCAACATTCGCTTTGACAGCGACCTGGCTTCTAAAATTTATGCCGCCTCTGATTTATTCTTGATGCCCTCAAAAAGCGAGCCATGTGGTCTTTCTCAAATGATTGCCATGCGCTATGGTGCCATTCCTATTGTTCGGGAAACCGGTGGATTAAAAGACACCGTCTGGCCCATTGACCCGACGTCAGCTCAGGGTAGAGGCTTCACTTTTAAAAGCTATAATGCACATGACATGTTAAACGCCATTGACCGAGCTCTTCATTTTTATTACGAACAAAAAACAGAATATAAACGCATTGTCCGTTCCAACATGGAAACGGACTTCGGTTGGAGAGATGCCGCAGAGCTATATAAAGGCATCTATCGCTCCATGTAAAAATTGTCATTATGTTTGGCCGCAGCAAGTAAGCGGCAGAAAGGCAGAGCTATGTTACAGTTTGACAAAGCAGCACTTAAAACAAGAATTGAAGAAACCATGATGCGCCGTTTCGGCTGCACACCGGAGGAAGCAACACAAATCCAGTTCTATAAAGCCGTATGCATGATGCTCAGAGAAATGCTGGCTGAGCTGGAAAGCTCCTATGTATCTAAGATTAAAAAACAAAAGGCGAAGCAGGTTTATTATATGTCTATGGAGTTTCTCACAGGCCCTTCCCTCAAAAACCACGCGTTTAATTTGGGAGTGACCGATGCCTTACGGGAAGCCCTTTCAGACTATGAGATTTCCTTAGAAAATCTATGTGACTTAGAGCCGGACCCAGGTCTGGGAAATGGTGGCTTGGGCCGTCTTGCCTCTTGTTATTTAGATGCCCTGACAAACCAGGCCGTTCCTGCCACGGGCTTTTCTATTCGCTATGAGTTCGGCATTTTCAGACAAAAAATTGTTGACGGCTGGCAAATGGAATTTCCTGATAACTGGTTGGAAATGGGTGATGTGTGGCTCATGCCCCGAAAAGAAGATGAAGTGAAGATCAGCTTTGGCGGGCATGTAAGTGAGCACTGGGAAAACGGCAAAAACACAGTCACATACCACGACGCTGCCACCGTTTTGGCAGTGCCTTATGATATGCTGATATCAGGCTATAAAACCGATGCTGTCAACCGGTTGGTTCTCTGGAGTGCCCAGTCCGCCGACCGACTGGATATGGACTTGTTTTCGCGGGGTGAGCACGTGCGGGCCATGGAAGAAAATTCCCGGGCAGAGGCCATCTCAAAGGTACTCTATCCGGCTGATGACCACTATCAGGGCAAGGAGCTGCGACTCAAGCAACAATATCTCTTGGTCAGTGCATCTCTGCAAAGCATTATGAAGGACTTTTTCCGCAAAACAGATGACCTCTCCCAATTGCCGGAGCTGGTGGCCATTCACATTAATGATACGCACCCTTCCCTATGCGTGCCGGAGCTGATGCGTATTTTAATGGATGACCATGGACTTGATTGGGAAAGCGCATGGAACTTAACCTCTAAAACTCTGACCTATACCAATCATACTATTATGAGTGAGGCTTTAGAGGTGTGGCCTGTTTCTCTGTTTTCCTCTTTGCTTCCCCGTATTTATCAAATCGTGTGCGAGATTGACCGCCGCTTTTTAGTCTTTTTAAATGAGCAATATGGTGGAGACACGGCAAAAATCAATTATATGAAAATTTTAGAAAACGACCGGGTGAAAATGGCAAACCTCTGTCTTTGCTGCTGTCACAAGGTGAACGGCGTTTCCGCCTTGCATTCGCAGATTTTAAAAGAGGATGTTTTTCGTGATTTTCATCAGGTGATGCCCGGCAAATTTTTAAATGTCACCAACGGAATCGCCTACCGTCGTTGGCTGTGTCAGGCGAATCCCGACCTGACAGAACTGCTCCTTGAGCTCATTGGAGAGGGCTTTTTACAAGATGCAGAGCGGCTAAAGGATTTAAGAAAATATCGTGATGATGCTTCTGTGCTGGATCGCCTGCAAAAAATCAAGCTGAAAAATAAGTTGCGCCTTGTTTCCTATATTGAGTCTCACAACGGCATCTTAGTAGACCCTGCTTCTCTGTTTGATGTGCAGGTAAAGCGACTGCATGAATATAAACGGCAACTGTTAAATGCGCTGCATATCCTATATTTATACCATAGCTTACTAGAAAACCCAAACCAAGATTTTCAGCCCCGCACCTTTATTTTTGGTGCCAAAGCCTCGGCAGGGTACCAAATGGCAAAGCAAATCATTCGGTTCATTCATTCCATTGCCGCTGAGGTAAACGCGAATCCCATCACCCGCGACCGACTGAAGGTGGTGTTTATGGAGGATTACCGCGTTTCTCTGGCCGAACTGATTATTCCTGCTGCTGAAATTTCTGAGCAAATTTCTGTTGCCGGCAAGGAAGCCTCCGGCACAGGAAACATGAAGCTGATGATTAACGGTGCTGTCACATTGGGTACTTTAGATGGTGCCAACGTGGAAATTCGTGAGGCTGTGGGCGATGAAAATATTTTTCTCTTCGGCATGACGGCTGACCGTGTGGCTCTCCGCCTGCGAGAAGGCTATCATCCCGGGCGCATCATTGAACAGGATAGTGCGGTGAGAAAGGCTATTCAATATATGGAGCAAGGCGTTGGGGGTGCTCATTTTCCGGAGCTAATTCACGCACTCACAGGGTTAGGGCAAGACCCTTACATGACTCTGGCAGACTTTACGGATTATCACAGGGCACAGCAAAAGGTGCAAACCACCTATGCAGACCGCAATCACTTCAATCGTATGTCACTTGAAAATATTGCCGGCGCCGGCATTTTTTCCTCTGACCGAAGCGTCAGTGAATATTGCCGCAATATCTGGCATGTAGAAAGCCTAAAGAAATGAGGGAATGCTTCTATGCAAATTTTGTTTGACAGCAGAAATGCCCTATTTAAAAAGCCCTTTGGCTGCCTGCCGCTGGGCGAAACCATGACCGTAACAATTTGCTGCAAGGACGTCGGAGAAACCGGCGTCCTTTTCTGCCTGGAAAAAGACGGAGAAGCATCCATTAAACACACCATGAACCACGTTGAAATCCGTGACGGATATAATGCTTATACCGCCATCATCACCCCCGAAGAAACAGGACTTTACTTTTATTGTTTTGAGATGCAAACCCAAAATGGCTTCATAACTGTGGTGCGTGATGCACACAATCATCCCGTAATCGAAAACGGCAAACCCTGGCAGCTGACCTGCTACCACCGCAAATATGAGTTGAATCAAGAATTTTTCGGCAGGGTGATGTATCAGATTTTTCCCGACCGCTTTCACAAAGCAGGCTCCGTCAACCCAGAAGCCAAGCTAACACCCTTTTGGATTCACGAAAACATGGAGGATTTACCGGTGTATTTGCCCAACGAGCGCGGTGAAATCATAAACAACGATTTTTTTGGTGGCAACCTGCAGGGCATCATAGAAAAGCTTCCCTACCTCAATGATTTGGGTGTCGGTTGCATCTATTTAAACCCTATTTTTGCCGCCTATTCTAATCATCGCTATGACACAGCAGATTATCTGCAAATTGACCCGCTACTGGGCAGCAAGGCCGATTTTCGTGAGCTTTGCAGAAAAGCACATGAGCTTGATATCAAGATTATATTAGATGGCGTTTTTTCCCATACCGGCAGCGACAGCCGGTATTTCGACATACACAACCGCTTCGGCACAGGGGCGTATCACAATCCTCAGTCTCCCTACCGCAGCTGGTATCAGTTTCAAAATTATCCTCATCAATACACCGCCTGGTGGGGTATTGGCACACTGCCCTGCACCGAAGAAAACGACCTCTCCTTCAGGCAATTTATTCTCACCGGTGAGAACAGTGTCGTGCGTTACTGGCTTTCCCAAGGTGCTGACGGTTGGCGTCTGGACGTAGCAGATGAACTGCCGGATGATTTTTTATTTTCTCTCCACGAGGCGGTGAAAAGCGAAAAGCCGGATAGCCTCATCATTGGCGAGGTGTGGGAGGATGCTTCCAATAAAATCAGTTATGATGTGCGCCGAAAATATTTTTTAGGAGGCAGTTTGGACAGCGTGATGAACTATGTGTGGCGAAATGCCATCATGGGCTTTGTCCGCGGAGAAATTGATAGCTTTTCATTGCACGAAGCCATTATGACTCTTTGCGAGCATTATCCGAAAGAAAGTCTCCTGGCTACCATGAATATCCTATCCACCCATGATACGCCGCGAATTTTAACATCATTAGGTATCAATGATGTGCCACAGGGTCGTGATGAGCGCGCACATTTTCATTTAAATGAGCATGACCGAGAGTTAGGTAAAAATCGGCTCTTTTCTGCCGCTTTTCTGCTGTTTTGTCTGCCAGGTTGCCCCTGTATCTACTACGGCGACGAAATCGGCATGGAGGGGTTTGAAGACCCTTTTAACCGGGCATATATGGGCAATCGCCCATCTGACCAGGAAATTCTTTCTTTTTTTAAAAATTTAGCACACTTAAAAAATACACACCCTGCGCTTCGCTTTGGCAGCTTAGAGCCGGCAAGCTTTGAAAACGGTACCTATGCCTTTTATCGAAACAGTGAAAAAGAGCGAATGCTTATGGTGTTAAATGTCAGCGATACGCCAAAATCCGTTAGCATTGAAGGAGAGATTTGCTTTCAAAAGAATTTGTGGCAGGAGGGGCGCGGAGCGCTGCTGCTCCCCTATGGATGCGTTGCCATGACACTTTCTGTCACAAATATAGCTCCTCCTGCATAAAATGTTATGTAAAGGACAGAAAAGAGGCGGCGAGATATGCGGTTAGGAACCAGACGACGAATTTGTATCAGAAGCAAGGTGCTGAGTAAGGGTAAGGTATCTTGTCTGCTGATTCTTATGCTCATTGTGTCACTTTGTGCCGGCGGTTCTGTTTACTTTTTAAAAATCGTGAGACCGCTGATGATGGAGCTTGCCAAAAATCAGGCAACCATTATGGCAGAGCTTGCCATTCACCGCTCCGTTGGCAAACTGTTTGCCGACACAGACTATAGCGAAATTGTCACCGTAAGTTATTTAGAGGATGGCACCGTCAGCGCTGTTCAATCAAACATGAGCAGGGTGAATCAGCTAAAGGCCGCCGCCTCCATGGCCATTACCGAAGAAATTGCCTCGGTGGACGAAACAGAACTGTCAATCCCTTTAGGCACCCTGACAGGCTACGATATTCTGGCAGGTGTCGGGCCCCGTCTGCCGGTGAAGCTGATGCCCTATGGCAATGTCATCATTGATTTTGAAAATCAATTCACCGAATCCGGCATTAACCAAACGCTACTGGCCGTCAATTTAACCGCCACCGCTAAGGTCGGCATTGTGATGCCAAGTGTGAATATGACCAGTGATGTAGTCACCACCATGCCCGTAACCCAAACTGTCATCGTGGGCAAAATTCCCGATAACTATGTGAACATCGACCGTATGGGCGAGGAGTATGAAGATGACGTGCTGGATATTATCGGTTAAACTCGACCATCGCTCAAACAAAAAAGTAGGCTGCATGAGGGAAATCCCTCATGCAGCCTACTTTTTTCAGCTTAACAGATTACTTCACAAAATCCTCAGCAAAAATAAATTCATAGCCATTTTTGTGCATGATTTCACCCATTTTATATATTTTATCTGCGTAATCACTCTGATAGGCGAAATAATCCTGATAGAAATACTGTTCGTGTGTACAAATACCAACATATTCATTTCCAATTTGCGACTTAAATATATCCTCAATTTCACTATATTGCATTAAATTCAATGTCATTGCCGGCAAATGAAATTTTTTGAAGTTCATGCCTGTTTTCTCATCATAAATACACTGCAACGTGCCTTTGACAGATTGAAACTCTTCCTCCGTAAAATGGTTATAGGCACACAAAGAACGATTGATGGCCACATTGGGACCTCCGCGCGAGTAAACCCGGGTTTCAGGCTGCCGGTTATTCAGAATTCGCATCGCATGCCCATAAGGTAAAGAGTCAAAGTTCCCGTCATAGTTAAAAGCCGCGCCTACTGATACGTCCATCACACGAACGCCATAATCGTACAAGGCTTTTACTCCCTCTTTGCTAACAGAATTCCAATGAGGACAAAATCCATAGGTGAAGGACGCTTCACCGGCAAAACGAAATACCTCTTGGCAGACTGCTTGAAACATGTCACGCATATCTTCATATGTAACATTGACAAATGGATAATCAGGAAATTCCTCCTTTGCATGAAATGCCAGTTTCAACCAGGAAGAAGCAGACTCCCATTCTTTTTTATATGCTTCTGTTACATCTTTGAGGCAAAAATCATCATTGCCATAAAAAGCTGATGTTCTGTAAAACAGATTCATTTGCGTTCTAACACCATACTTTTCATAAGCGGTTTTAAGAGCTTTCAAAAAGGGATGATCAAAAAGCGAATTCGGTCTTTGTCTGGTTATATCCCGAAGAACCCAAATAACATCATCAATCAAAAAAAGTGCTTTCTTCATATTCGTTTTCTCCTTTTAGTTTTTCAACAAATCCCTTTAGAGATTTCTATATTTCCCCTTAAAAACTCACTGCCACACTGCTGAACCGCATAAGTTTAAAGAGACATTCCATTTTGTTTATATACATCTTCAATGGCTTTTTGCGAACGAATAGCATCCTCTGCTGTAACAGGAATTTCACCTTCACCCAAAACAGCCTGACTGAAGGCTTCAATCTCTTTGGTATACATATTTCCAAAGGTCACAGAAACCGGCACAGGTTCTGCGGTGCTTCTGTTCTGCTGGGCATCATATCCACCCACATTAGAAAGGGCCAACACTTCAATTTCGCCGCCCTCCTCCTGAGAAAGAGTGCCTTTTGCCACAATACTGCCGCGAGTACCGTAAATTTCTAATTTGCTGACAGAGGCATCATCAGGAATGTTAAAGGCAGAATCCACAACACAAAGAGCACCATTATTCATTCTGTAAACACCAATGCCTGCATCATCAACATCATAGTTAAAAATCTGATTGCCGGTAAAGCCTGTGGCTTCTACCACCTCAAGACCGGTAATATAACGAATTAAGTCAATGGAATGGATGGCCATATCCAACATTGCACCGCCACCGGAAAGTTTTCTGTTCTGCCGCCAGCAATTTTCAATTTCAGGATACCAGCAGGTAAACTGAGCACGGGCAGAAACAATCTCGCCGATTGTACCACTAGATACGATTTCACGCATTTTCTGATGGTAACTATGGAACCGCATCATAAAGGCAACGCCCAGTTTTACACCTTCGCCATGACATGCCGCTGCAATTTCCCCGGCTTCTTCTGTGGTTAAGCCCATAGGCTTTTCAAGTAAAATATGCTTTTTTGCCTTTGCTGCCTGCACTACCTGCTCCTTATGGCAGAACACGGGCGAGGCAATATAAACTGCCTGAACTTCTTCTAAAGCAAGCAAATCTTCTACCTGATCAAAGGCATATTTTGCATTGTATTTTTCTTTGCAACGCTCTGAAGCTGCAGGATTTGCGTCCATCACGGCAACAAGCTCTGCATTTTCTGCCAGCATCATGCCCGGCAAGGTTCTGCGGTCAGCAATACCGCCACAACCAATGACGCCCCATTTAACTTTCATACCGCCGCCTCCTCATTGACCTGCTTGCATTTCTGCAACAGATTCTAAAACAGCATCAGCCATATAGGTAAGCTGCTCTGCCGATAAACCATAAAGCGGCAGGTGAGTAAATCTCTTATAGAACACTTCTTCACAGTTGGGGCAGGTCTTTGCAATTTCATCAGAATCATAACCCATATCCTGCACTACCTGAAAGCGATACAAAGGACCGAAGTGTGCAATTTGAGTTACGCCCTTTTCTTCCAGTTTCCTTTTCAGCGTTTGAATATCTCCACCGGCTTTAGCAGGGTCAATCTGCAGCAGATACAAATGGAATGTGGGCTTCACATCATCATTGCCTAAATCCTGAGGGATTAAGGCATCGTTTTCAGCAAATCTCTTAGAAAGATATGCCGCTGCATTTTTTCTTTCTTCAATAATTTCCTCATTGCGGGAAATCTGCAGGGTCAAACCCAGCCCCTGAATTTCGGTAGTGGAATAATTACCCGCCACAAAAGGTTCATGTTTACCCTGAATGGGAGTGATGTTATACAGCCAGTCCTTGATAGGGCAAGTAAAATCAAGACCTAAGAAGCGCGCACGCTTCATTTCGTTTTCAAAACCGGGAATGTTGGTGGTTGCAATACCACCCTCACCAAAGGAGGTAATATTTTTTACTTCATGCATGGAGAACGCCGCAAAATCACCGATGGTACCAATCTTTCTGCCTTTATACATAGCACCGAAAGCGTGTGCTGCATCCTCTAAAACCAAAATGTCGTGCTCTTTGGCAAGCTTCATAATGGGGTCCATGTCTACAGGATAACCCCCGATATGTACAGGAACAATCATTTTTGTTTTATCCGTTATCTTTCTTGCAACATCAGCCGGGTCCATGTTAATGGTTTTGGGGTCAACATCGGCAAAAACCAGCTTTGCGCCCACAGCCAAGGGATATGCCATGGTTGCTACAAAGGTAATAGCCGGCACAATGACCTCATCACCGGGTTTTAAGCCTGCATATTTATAGGCAATTTCAAAACCTGCAGTTGCGTTGGACACAAAGGTAGAAGAATTTGTGCCTAAATACTTGTTGCAGGCTTCTTCTGCTTCTTCAACCTTGCTGCCAAGGGATAGCTTGCCCGGCGGGGTTGCCAGGGTATCCAGCTTTTTCACCTGCTGCCAAACAGCCTCTAAAGCGTCATCATATTCCTTGCCCTCGCCCTGCATTAAGAACTTAATAATTTCCATCAAGTCATGTACATTATAGTTTTCGCCAACCGCAGCCCAAGGCACACGGGTAGCACCTGTGTTATAACGAAAGTCTGTTGATTTACCCATCATGCATTCTCCTTTTCATCTAATCTTTAAAATTTAAAATTCTGGTTCATACATTTGCCTGCGCTCTTCCCAGCAAATTTCCCTGACCTCAATATCCTTAATTTTTAGCATTGTGGAATAAGGTGAAAAGCCAACGCGACCGCCAGTAATAGGATTTGGATCAATCAGTTCCTGTACCAATACGTCATCAACCACCAAGAAATTATGACCTGAAATAGCGCCGGTTGTGATTCTTACTTCCTTGCCCGGTTCGTAGTGATACAAGGGATTCAGCGCCCGCAAGCCGTCTTCGGGGAAGCGCTCAATACCACATTTATCCTCATACCAACCGCCGATACCGGAAATATAAGCAAGTTTTAAATAATTCACTTCCTCATCCCAGGTGGTGCAGTAAACTGCATTCACATCTCTTGTTGCCGGCAGAACGCTGGCGGCGGTAAAGCTCAGCATAACGTCTTTCTCAAAAGACTGCTTGCTCAGCAAAATGCCACCCCGGTTGCCCGGCTCACTGCCAATCAGGTAGCCATCTTTATATTCCCAGCTGCCACCTTTAGCATCCCATATTTCCTGCCAGTTTTCATCCGGCAGAGAGGAAAGCACAACGAGCGATTGTGCAGATAAAATACGCTTTCCCAACGATAAAATATCCTTCATAACGTATTTGCCCTCCCTATAAATATAAGCTCATCATTATTATAACAAAATAGCTTTTCTGTAAAAAGTATTCTTTTTCCCAATTTTTTGTATTATATTCCCAAAACATGAAAAATATTGACAAAAAAGAATTCCGGAATTATAATAAAATTGGGTGAGAAAAATGCTTGTGAATTATGATATCCAAAAAATAAACCGGGCACTGCAGGATTTTTACAATGCAACCGGCATTAATATGGACCTTTTAAAGGATGATTTTACTTTTGTGGGCAACCATAGCTTTTGGGAAAAAACTCTTTACTGCAAGGCCATTCAAAGCTGCAAAAAAGGCAAGTCCGGTTGCCTTTGCTCAGATGCAGAGTTGTTTTGGAAAAGTCGGGAAAGTAAAAAAGCAGAAAAACACGTCTGTCATGCCGGACTCATCGACGTATCCATTCCCATTCTGTACAACGACGTGATTATCGGTTACATCATTTTGGGCCAAATGAAAACAGATACACCTTTTTCCATGGTCAAGGAATATTTAAACAGTTTGAGTCTTAACGAAGCTGAAATGAAAAAATATTATGCTGAGATTCCTCTGTTTGATGCTGATAAAATTCAGAGTATCTCAAATATTGCCGAAATGTTGGTCAAACATATTCTCCTGGAAAATATGCTAAAACCCAATTTTGACGAAAACTTTCAAAGAGCACTAAACTATATTAGCGAAAATTTGGATAGAGATCTAACCATTCAAAACATTTCCAAAAGTGTTAATCTTTCAAAAAGTGTCTTATATCGTCATTTCCACCGTTATTTTAATTGCACTGTCAGCCAATATATTAGAAAGAAACGTATTGAAAAATCTGTGGAGCTGCTGACGAAAAGCGAATTGTCGATTGAAGAAATTGCTCAAAAGGTAGGTTTTGCCAGCGGTTCATATTTCAGCAAGATGTTTAAAATGGAAAAAGGCTTGTCCCCTCTTAAATATAAATCAAAAGCCAAAAAGGGACTGTAGCAAAATGCACAGAACGCGCAAAGCAAAGCTATTGTAATACTCTTGCTTAAAAAAATACCAAATGAACGATGGTAGAAATGTGTTATACAACAAATGTCTAAATGAAATAAATTGCGCTTTGAATATACTTCACCTCTCGGCGTACCCATGTACGCTTTCGGGATTCAGTTTATCCCATCTGCGCTATTTTGCGTCCACCCTTAAAAGGGGCTGTAGCAAAACAAAATGTTTTGCTACAGCCCCTTTTGAATATCCTACTATTATACGTTAAAGCGGAATAAAACAACATCGCCGTCTTCCATGACATACTCTTTTCCTTCTGAGCGAACCAGGCCTTTTTCCTTCGCCGCTGTCATGCTGCCACATTCCATCAAATCGCGATATGCCACAACCTCAGCGCGAATAAAACCCTTTTCAAAATCAGTATGAATTTTTCCTGCCGCGCCGGGAGCCTTAGTGCCTTTGGTAATGGTCCAGGCGCGAACCTCGGGCTCGCCGGCGGTTAGATAACTGATGAGGCCCAGCAATTTATAGCTTTTCTTCACCAAGCGATCAAGACCCGATTCTTTAATGCCTAACTCCTGCAAAAATTCTAATTTTTCTTCCGGCTCTAAAGCTGAAACATCTTCTTCGATTTTGGCCGAAATCGGCATCACCTCAGAGCCCTCTTGCTCTGCCATAGCCGTCAGCTCTTTCACCATGTCATTATTTTCAATGCCGCCGATAAAATCTTCTTCCGAAACATTGGCTGCATAGAGTACCGGCTTCAGGGTTAAAAGAGGCAGATCTCTTAAAAGTTCAGCTTCTTCTTCTGAAAATTCTCTGGCACGAGCCGGCTTACCTTCTTCCAAGAGCGCTTTTAATTCCTCAAGTAAAGAAAGCTCCTGCTGATATTTTTTCTCACCGGATTTCATCATCTTTTTCGTTCTGTCAATGCGCTTGTCCAGCATTTCCATATCAGCAAAAATCAACTCCAACTGAATGGTTTCAACATCACGCAGAGGCGATACAGAGCCCTCCACGTGCACAATGTTATCGTCATGAAAACACCGCACCACATGAACAATGGCATCCACCTCACGAATGTGAGATAAAAACTTGTTGCCAAGTCCTTCGCCGCGGCTTGCGCCTTTCACGAGGCCTGCAATGTCAACAAACTCAATCACGGCATGTGTCACCTTTTGGGGATGATACATTTCAGAAAGAGCATCCAGCCGCTCATCCGGCACCGGCACAACACCTACATTGGGCTCAATGGTGCAGAAGGGATAGTTTGCCGATTCTGCCCCCGCCTGCGTAATGGCGTTAAATAAGGTAGACTTACCAACGTTAGGAAGTCCGACTATACCTAATTTCATTATATATCACATCTCCTTGATTGATCAGTATTTTCTTTAGTTCTTCTGCCCTTAGCTTGAGTGCTTAAGCAGATAATCACAATTCACGACCTTTTCCATAAAGGATGTGCGTGTTACATAATAGTGGTTTGCTGCTTCATAGCCCACAGCACTGTTGCGAAGCATAATTTCATACGCCATAAGTGCAAGCTCTTTTTCAGATTTCACCAGCTCATCCATAGCCGCCTGATCCGGCACCCCATCACGAAGCATGTAATACCGAATCTGATTGAGAGAGCCTTTAAACAGCGTATAGCCATAAAATGCCATATCCTTAAATTCACAAACCGGCATATTCTCCAAAACTGCAAGACCCTTTTCCCACTCGTCACAAAGCTTTGCATATTGACTTTCCAGAATTTCCGGCGTATATACGCCGCCGCACCAGTCTGTTACATCATCATAGGGATAACACGTCATGGTGGGCTTAAGACCTGTCGGCACCGGATAAATGAGATTGGCAACACCGGAATTGGAGGGGCCATCGTAAATATGCATCATATCAAAGGGATATTCCGCAAACCCCTTACAGAAATGGCTAACGGCTGTTTTCACAACATCTGCATATTCCCCATAGGAATTTTCCAACACGCTGTTATAAGGGTCCTCAAAATTCTCTAAGTCTTCAAAGAAATAAGCCGAAGCAATCTTTATATTATCTGAAATATAGCCGCCAAGCGTCCAGGAAAGCATGACATGTTCAATGCCCTCTGCAATGAGGTTCTGCATGTGTTGTGTCACATTTTCATAAACCGGCAAAAAGGGTGCTGTTGAGCATTCCCAAGAGTTATTGATTTGAACCTTTGCCCCAACCTCAAGACCATGCTTTCTTGCAGTCTGCCACAAGTCTTTTGAGGCTTCACCCGGACCAACGATGGAAAGAGAATAATCGCTCACTGTGTTCGAAACACCGCCACGCTCAAAGGTGATGCCTGTCTCACTCACCTGCAAAAGAATGACATTCTTAGGCAATCTGCTGATTAAATCCTCAAGTTGCTCTCCATAATGTGGCTGCCAGCACCATGCATAGACTAAGAATTTAATCTTGGGATTCATCTCGGTCACTGCATCTGCCATTGTTTTTAAAATGCCTGCCGTCACTTCAGAGCCCTTCTTTTGACCGCAGATAGGACAAAGTGCTTTGGGCAGTTCCTCCGAATCGGTCGGCTGTGCCTGCTGGACGCCTTGGGAATAGCAAAGAACATTATTTTCACTTTGAGTAATATTAAGGAATCCACCCAAAAGAGGCGCATGCTTACAAATGGTTTGAATGGTATCTTTTAAATACTGGTGGGTTTCAGAATGAGAGCTGCAAAGACAAGCTTTTGTTGGAGAAAAACTTGCACCCTTTAAATCTGGACGAGCATCAAAAAAATCAAGGTCTATGGCTCTCGGTTCATTAATGTACATATAAACTTTAATACCATACCGTGCACAACGGCGCGTCATCTCGTCCAGATTTTCAAGACGTTTCTCCCAGCCAACACTTTTGTCCGGCGCAAAAGGATAAGGAGCAATTTTATAAAACACGCCCTGAATCCAAACACCGTTAATGCCTAAACGGGCATAGCCTTTAAGCAACTCATCGGGAAATGAAATGCTGCTGTCTTTATCCAGCACATCACCGTATAACCCGCAAAACGAATAGATATATCTGGTTTTAATCTTTGTTTTTCTTTTATAACTCTTTTTTTCAAAGGATAAAGCACCGGCACCGTTAGCCAAATCAAGAAGGTAGTAAAGACCGCGCATGATGCCAATCGGCGAACCGGCATTCACTAAAATCCGATTCTCCTGCACAGAAATTTCATGGTATTCTTCATCCTCTGTCTGGATATTCATACAAATTTCAATCACGCGGTCGCTATCTTCCTGAAAAGAGACGCCATAAACTGCCTGTGCTTCCTGTTTAAAGTCCTCAACAAACTCTGAAACACCCTGGCAGCAAACCCGAATTGCCCAGCTTTCATCAATGGTTACGGCATGAGTTTTCTTGGTCGTGATGGGTGCATAGCGTTCCGCAAAGAAAGAAAACGGCGGTTCAGCCTTTGATGCATCTATGGGCAAAATAGACTCTTCCATTGAAGCCTTAATTTTAGCGGTTTGTGCTTTTTCTGCCTCGGTTAACGGGCGGCAAACCACTTCCTCACAGTCTGTTCTGCCACCATCCCAGCCCACAAGCTTAACGTCTAAAAAATCATCTTCTTTAAGAATGAAATCAAGGCGTTCCTCGCTCCAATCAAGAAGCTGACAAAGCTGACGATAGGGCAAAAGATTCCATACATGACGCAGAATGGAAATATAGCCCCGCGTCATCCACTCATCGAGCCATTTTTGCTCTCCAAGTCCCATGTCAAGCGCAAGCTTTTTTATCGTCGCTTCATCTGTTTTGAGCACTTCTGCCAAACGCTTTGCTGAAACATGCTCCCACAGTCTGAATATCACGGCTTGAAACCGCGTAGGAAAATGCGGAACGGCAAGAGTTTTGCCGGGTTCTATTTTAGGTAACATTGTTTTCCTCCAAATAAAATTGCTTAATAATATTTTTCATGCTGATTATACCACAAGTCCCTCATAATTGCAATAAAAATAAGCAACCTCGCAACACGAAACTAATAAAAGAGGATTTTTATCTTCTTGATAAAAACCCTCTTTATCTTCTATTGAATTATGTTGTTTACAGGCTTGCCTTTGCTTTTTCAACTAAGCTTGCAAAAGCTTCCTTATCGCTGACAGCAATTTCTGCCAGCATTTTTCTGTTCATTTCGATTCCGGCTTTCTTCAAACCGTTCATGAATGTAGAATAGTTCATGCCATTCATCTTTGCCTGAGCACTGATTCTGGCAATCCACAGACGACGGAAATCGCGTTTCTTCTGCTTTCTGCCTACATATGCGTAAGACAGAGATTTCATAACGGCCTGTTTCGCTGTTCTGAACAGCTTACTCTTGCCGCCTCTGTAGCCCTTCGCCAGCTTCAGGACTCTTTTATGTCTTTTGCGTGTATTTAAAGCGCCTTTAACTCTTGCCATTTTTTATACCTCCTGAATTTTCTCTCAATCGTAATTGCTTATTTGTAAGGAATCAACTTTTTGATTACCTTAGCGTTTGCAT
Source organism: Clostridia bacterium (assembly GCA_045595795.1). GTDB lineage: Bacteria > Bacillota > Clostridia > UBA1381 > UBA9506 > UMGS755. The sequence continues at coordinate 29,637 of JAZOBC010000024.1, forward strand.
CACAAGCATAGGCGCCTTTTCTGAGCAGACGCTTTCTTTTTGTAGACTTCTTGGTTAAAATGTGACTCTTGAATGCATGCTTCATTTTGATTTTACCGTTCTTGGTCACCTTGAAACGTTTTGCTGAAGCCCGGTGTGTTTTAATCTTAGGCATAATTTGGTACTCCTTCCACTCTGTAAATAATAATAAATTAACTGACTTAATCTTTTTTTGTTATGGGCGAAATCACGAGGCTCATGCTTCTGCCTTCCAGCTTCGGCGGCTTATCGCAAGTACCGAAGTCTTTCAGCGTATCCCGAAAGCGCTCTAAGTTCTTAGCGCCCAGTGCAGAGTGATGAATCTCTCTGCCGCGGAATCGAATTGAAACCTTGACCTTGTCTCCGTCCTGCAAAAACTTTTTAGCGTGATTGATTTTTGTATCAAAATCGTGGTCATCAATGGAAGGAGAAATACGAAGTTCCTTCACATTCATGGTTTTTTGATTTTTCTTTGCCTCTTTATCCCGTTTTGCCAGTTCAAACTTATATTTACCGTAGTCCATAATTTTACAAACCGGCGGTTCAGCTTTTGGAGCAATCAAAACCAAATCCAGATTTTTCTGATACGCAAGATCCAGTGCCGCATTGCTGTCCATAAGGCCTAACTGTTCACCGTCGGGACCTACCAGACGAACCTGACTGACTCTGATCTCTTCATTAATCTTCATTTCCTGCTTACTAATGTTCGAAGCACCTCCATAAAAGTTTTTCAGGTTTTTCTTCCATAAAACAAAAAAAATACGGACAGGCAAACCTATCCGCAAATACACTTATAAAAAAGTATATTGACCATTTAGGCTTTGCCTGATGGTGGAAAACAAATGTTTCCGCTTACTAATACCTTTATATTGTAGCACACCGTTCTTTGTTTGTCAAGATATATTTTAAAAAATTCCACTTTTTATTTCATGCCGCACTCACACACTTTAGTAATTGCTTCATATGATGCTTATTATTCATAAAAATACAAGATTGTTGTATTTTTATTATTTTTTTCTTTTTCTCTTGACTTTTCTTGGTTTTTCTTGTATAATTAAATCAAATTGAGACGAAAAATCACGATTGGAGGGGTTCATGTGCTGTCAGCGGTTGATACTTCACTTCCGACAAAAATCAAAACGCTTCGCATTGAACAGAAAAAATCTCAGGAAGAAATGGCGCGCGAGTTGGGCGTTTCGCGGAGTTGCCTGGCAAATTATGAAACCGGCAACCGACAACCGGATTATGGGATGCTCATTCGCCTGGCTGATTTATTTCACGTTATGGTGGATTATTTAATTGATCGCGAGCCTTTTCGCAATTTTGATTTGTCGGAAGAGGAAATTGCTGAGTGTACCCACTTAAAGCGCGTACTAAAAGATCGTAGTAACGTATTGGATTTATCCATCCTGAACGTAGAAGGAAAAATTGCCATTATTGAATATTATGACTACATAAAAAGTTCCAAAATGTTATAAAGAAAAATCCCCTGCCCTCTCGGCTGACTGCCAAAAGGACAGGGGATATTTTATTCATAATCATTGGCCTATATAGGCTTGTTCTTCTTTGGATACTGTTCCTTCTAGGAACGGGAGAGCCTCTGCAATCTCTTGCATCAATGCTGCAACTTGCTCGTCCTGTAACCGGATGAGAAAAAACGTTAAACCTTGAAAAGAATCTTTCTTTTTACCGGTTGCATAGGCCTTATATTCCGTAAAGGGACAACCATATGCTTGAATCATTGCGGAAATCTGCTTGGATATTTCCTTGGCTGTCATCGTTTTTTTGCCACTCTTTTCACGGGGCGTAAAGGTCAGCTTATAAATAATCTCTTTTTCCTTTTTTCCCTTTTTGCGGGATAGTGCCGATACTGCTTTCAGTAACAATAATACACAGGATAACCACTTTGGCTTTTTGTTCCTTTTCATAGCCCTTCTCCCATCAATTTTGCTTTCGTACAACAGCATAATCATCGCCGTTACGCCAGTAGACGCAATCAAATTGGCTACCGGTTAAAAACCGATGCATTTCATCCTCGTCTAAATTGACAGCACAAAAATAGCAGTCACAAAATTCATCATACTGATAATTGGCACAGGTTTCACAGCTTGTTTTGCCCATGAGTTTGCCTCTTTTCCTTTAAATGCGCTTAGAAAGACGTTCTACCGCCTCAGCGCGATAGGCTTCAAACCGGCCTTCTGCCAGGCTGGCACGAATGTCTTCCATTAAATGATTATAAAAATATAAATTGTGCATAACACCTAAACGCATACCCAGCATTTCGCCTGCCTTCATCAAATGGCGAACATAGGCCCTGCTATGATTGCGGCAAGCCGGACAGTCACAATGCGGGTCAATGGGAGACGAATCGGTTTCATATTTTTTGTTCATAATGTTAATCACGCCGTCATGCGTAAACAAATGCCCATGGCGTGCATTTCTTGCCGGTAACACACAGTCAAAAAAGTCAATACCCCGCGCCACGCCTTCAATAATGTTGGCAGGTGTGCCCACGCCCATTAAATAGCGTGGCTTATTTTCCGGCGCATGCGGAAGTACCACATCTAAAATATGATACATTTCTTCATGTGTCTCACCAACCGCAAGACCGCCAATGGCATAGCCCGGCAAATCCAGCTTAGCAATTTGCTGCATGTGAGCAATACGAATATCATCATGAATGCCGCCCTGGTTGATCCCAAACAGCATTTGATTTGGGTTCACAGCCTGCTCACTTTTGTTTAACACCTTCATTTTTTCCTGACAGCGAACAAGCCAACGATAGGTGCGCTCAACACTTTCCTGAGTGGTCTTGCGGTCTGCCTTGGCATGGATGCATTCATCAAACGCCATCGCAATCGTTGAGCCGAGATTGGATTGAATGGTCATGCTCTCCTCCGGACCCATAAAAATCCGCCGTCCGTCAATGTGAGAAGCAAAGGTCACGCCCTCTTCCCGCACTTTGTTGATGGCTGTTAATGAAAAGACCTGAAAACCGCCGCTATCTGTCAAAATGGGCCTATCCCAGTTCATAAACCGATGCAAGCCGCCCATGGTGCGAACCACCTCATCCCCGGGACGAAGATGCAAATGATAGGTGTTAGATAGCGCAACCTGACAACCGACGGTTTTTAAATCCTCGGCTGATAAGGCACCTTTAATGGCTGCCGCAGTGGCAACATTCATAAATACCGGTGTTTGAATTTCACCGTGCACCGTTGTAAAGGTTCCCAAGCGGGCTCTGTTTTCTGTCTTTAATAGCTTAAACACAAGCATGCTCCATTTCTGTTTAAATTCACGTGGGGCACAACACCCCTATATGCAAAAAACCATTCCGCAGAGCCTCTGCGGAATGGTTTCTCTGCCTTGTATGTATTATTCCTTTGCGCTTTCTTCAATAATTTTTTTAGCGATGTGATCAGGTGCCTGCTCGTAAGCGCGGAACTCAAAGGAAAAGCTGCCTCTGCCCTGCGTCATGGAACGAAGATCAGTCGCAAATTTTGCCATTTCAGCCATAGGAACATCCGCTGTAATGGTTACGCTGCCATCAGACTGCGGATCGCTGCCAAGCACTCTGCCGCGACGTTTGTTGACATCACCCATTACATCGCCCATATTGGCATTGGGAACGTTCACCACCAAGGTACCAATGGGTTCCAGTAGCACAGGAGATGCCTGTGCAAGGCCAGCCTTATAAGCGAGGTTAGCTGCCATCTTAAACGCCATTTCAGAGGAGTCAACGCTGTGGTAAGAGCCATCGTATAACGTAGCCTTTAAGCCCACCACAGGATATCCTGCCAGAACGCCCTTTGTCATACTTTCGCGAAGACCCTTTTCAACGGCAGGGAAGAAGTTCTTAGGTACGGCACCGCCGAATACCTTTTCTTCAAAAACAAGATCTTCGGAATCGGTGGGTTCAAACTCAATCCAAACATGACCATACTGACCGTGTCCACCGGATTGTTTCTTGTGCTTACCCTCTGCCTTTACGGATTTGCGAATTGCTTCACGATAGGGCACTTTTGGCTCCTTCAAATCCACATCTACATTATATTTTGCTTTCAATTTGCTGATTACTACTTCAATATGCTGCTCACCGATACCGGAAATGATTTGCTCCTTGGTTTCGGTGTCATGCTTTAGGCGAATGGTCTTATCTTCTTCCATCATCTTGCCGAGACCGGCACTGATTTTTTCTTCATCGCCCTTTGCCTTTGGCATAATTGCCATGCTGGTTACGGGAGCCGGAAATTCAATTTCCTCAAAGAACAAAATTTGGCTCTTGTCACACAGTGTATCGCCCGTTGCTGTAACTGTCAGTTTGGGAACTGCACCAATATCACCGGCAGTCAGTTTATCTACTTCAATCTGCTTTTTACCGCGCATCAGGTAAATGCGTCCAATTTTTTCTTCAGCCTTTTTATTAGCGTTATAAACAGCAGCATCTTTTTTCAAAGTACCGCGGTATACACGAATGAAGGAGAGTCTGCCAATAAAGGGGTCGGCAATGGTCTTGAAGCACTGAGCCGCTAAGGGCGCTGCCGGGTCACATGCAACCTCAACTGGATCACCGGATGCATCTTCTGCAAGTTTTGTGAAGTGATCGGGACCGGGCATATATTTAATGATGGCATCCAACAACAGCTGTGTGCCCTGATTTTTAATGGCACTGCCGCAAAGAACGGGAACAATCTCACGCTTACCGGTACCGGTCTTTAGGCCATTATAAATTTCTTCGGTGGTAAATTCTTCACCTTCAAAATATTTATTCATCAGGTCATCATCTGTTTCAGCCACGGCTTCCATAATCATATCGCGAACCGGCTGAATTTCATCATCCATACCATCAGGCACGGGACCGTCAATACGTTTATCCCCTTCCCAACGGCGGGAGGTCATATCTACCACGTTCACAAAGCCATCTATCTGCTCACCTTTTTTAATGGGCACGAGGCATGGTGCAATGCGCTTGCCGAATTTTTCTTTCAGTTCAGCCAAAACCTTATGATAATCGGCTTTTTCATCATCTAATTTATTAATAAAAATAATGAGGGGAATGCCCTTCTTTTCACAAAGAGCCCAGGCTTTTTCTGCACCGACGCTTACGCCGGACTTGCCGCTGACTACCAAAACAGCACAATCAGCCGCTGCAACAGCTTCTGCCTGTTCGCCCACAAAATCAAAATATCCCGGGGTGTCAATCAAGGTGATTTTTCCATCACGCCATTCTAACGGAAGTGTGGCCGCACTAATGGAACACAGACGTTTAACTTCTTCAGGATCATAGTCGCTGACCGTGTTGCCTGCTGCGATTGTTCCCAAACGATCTGCAGCACCGGAACAGAACAGCAACGCTTCAACCAGCGAGGTTTTTCCTGCACGTCCATGCCCTAAAAACACAACATTTCTGAGTTTTGCTACCGGATAGTCTTTCATTCAATTTCCCTCCATGTTCTCATGCAAACTGCATGTAATTTTTCATGTTCATTCACGGTTTTATAGTAAAAGCCGGTACACCGGCTGCCGAAGAATGCCTGGAAATTAGAATTGCTCTTCGTTATTCAATTATCATCTGCATCATAGTATATGAAACATATATACCACAAAAAATTGCTTTTTAATCAATTTTTTTAAAAAATTTCAAAAGTTCTTCTTTTCGGTTTGCTGTCGGATTTTCAAGCACCATTTCAAGTGCTTTGCAAAGCACCGCACCAATCTCTTTGCCTTGATACCCCAAAGCCATCACATCATAACCGCAAATAGCAAGATCAGATACCGTCAGAGCATCACCGTCTGCCATAATTTCTTCGTAGAGTGCTTCTATGTTGTCTAAATATGCCTTTCGCTCAGCAAGAAGCGAGGGGTTTTGCCCTAAGGTGTCGGCACGTTTGATGGTAAGAAGCGCAGGAAACAACTCTGCACCCAAACTGCTCACCATACGTCTGACACTGCTTTTGGTTTCGGCAGGGCGACGATCATGATAGCTAATGAGTTTTTGCACTTGCTCTTTGGTTTGGTTGTCAAACCGCAAGCGCGATAAAACATCTTCTGCCAGTGCCACACCAGCTTTATCGTGCCCTTTAAAATGGTCAACACCGTTTTCATCTGTGGTCTTTTTCTCCGGTTTTCCCACATCGTGCAGCAGTGCTGCCAAACGCAAAACCGGCTCTTTGGGCACATTTTCTGTCACCTTTAAAATATGATGTGCCACATCATAAATATGATATTTAATATTTTGTTCCACACCAAAGCATGCATCAAATTCCGGCAAAACCACAGCTAATAAACCCGTCTGATGCATGATATCAAAAACCGAAAGCCGGTCTGAGAGCAAAATTTTCATGAGCTCGTCGCGAATCCGCTCACCGCTCACCGCAGATAAAAGTGGTGCAAGCGCTGAGATGGCGTCTAAAATTTTTTCATCTATCGCAAAGCTCGTTTGTGCTGAAAATCGAAGCGCACGCAGCATCCGCAAGGCATCTTCATCAAACCGGATGAGGGGGTCACCCACACAACGAATCAGCTTTTTTTCAATATCCTCTCTGCCTCCAAAGGGATCAACCAAGCCGACTTCTGGATGATATGCCATGGCATTCATGGTAAAATCCCGTCGGGATAAATCAGCACAAATATCGTCAGTAAAAGTAACGGATTCAGGTTTTCGATGGTCGGCATACGTGCCATCTACACGAAAGGTCGTCACTTCATATTGTCCACCGCTTAGCACCACCGTAACCGTGCCATGCTTAATGCCGGTGGGAATCGTTTTGGAAAAAACAGAAAGGATGACCTCCGGTGGTGCTGCTGTCGTCACATCCCAGTCCTGAGGGGTCCTTTCCAAAAACATATCCCGCACGCAACCGCCTACGGCATATGCGCTGTAACCCGCTTTGTTTAGTGTCTCCAGAATGTGTCTCACATCCTGCGGAAGTATCCAACTCATATTTGTGCCTCCTACTATATTTATTATAAATTTTTTTAAAAAATCTGTCAATACTCCCTCTGCTTTTTCCACGAATTCTGTTGATTTTTACTAAAAAACCGTCTTTTTTTGTGTTTAAGATGTTCTCTCATGATTCATCCTTGCGTTTTTTGATATCTCACATCGAGTCTATATATATTTTTTTACAAAAAACATGATTTTATCATTGACAGAAGACCAAAAAAAAGGTACAATATAGAATGGATTTGCTTATTTATTATAAGTAAATGTAAATTTTAATAAGGAGGAAAAAGAGAGACAAGATGACAGAGATGATTATCTACATAGCAGTCGCTTTGATTCTGATTGCCCTTGCTGCTTTTATTGCGTTCCGCTTGGGCATTTCCTATAGAAAAAAGATTGCCGAAGCCGAGTTTGGCAGTGCAGAGGCAGAAGCTAAGGAAATCATTCAGCGTGCTAAAAAAGAAGGCGAAAGCAAAAAGCGTGAAATGCTTTTAGAAGCCAAAGAAGAAAATCACAAGCAAAGACAGGAGCTTGACAGAGAAATGAAAGAACGCAGAAGCGAAATTTCTCGTCAAGAACGTCGCATTCAGCAAAAAGAAGAGAACCTTGACAAAAAAACCGAATCCATTGAAGCCAAAGAGGAAAAGCTCTCACTCAAGGAAAAAGAGCTCGACCAGTTAAAAGGCGAAATTGAAGAGGTTAAGAAGAAAGAAATCGTGGTACTTGAGCAACTTTCCGGTTTATCCGCAGAAGAAGCAAAGCAGTTCCTGCTCAAGAGCGTTGAAAGCGAAGTGCGTCATGAAGCTGCCTTAATGGTAAAGGAAATTGAAACACAGGCGAAAGAAAATGCCGAAAAAAATGCCAAGAACATCATTGCCGGTGCTATTCAGAAATGTGCCGCTGACCATGTTGCAGAAACAACCGTTAGTGTGGTGAACCTGCCGAGTGATGAAATGAAGGGCCGTATCATTGGCCGTGAAGGCAGAAACATCCGCACCTTAGAAACCTTAACCGGTATTGATCTGATTATTGATGATACTCCCGAAGCTGTTATCTTATCCGGCTTCGACCCGGTTCGCCGCGAGATTGCCCGTCTTTCCTTGGAAAAACTCATTGTTGACGGCAGAATTCATCCCGCACGCATTGAAGAAATGTATGAAAAAGCGAAAAAAGAGGTTGAAACCGAAATTAAGCAGGAAGGTGAAAATGCCGTATTTGAAACCGGCGTTCACGGTCTGCATCCCGAAATTATTCGTCTGCTGGGTAAACTGAAATACAGAACCAGCTACGGTCAGAATGTTTTGAAGCACTCCATTGAGGTTTCTCACCTGTCCGGTTTAATCGCCGGCGAGCTGGGTGCTGATATCACCATTGCAAAGCGTGCCGGTCTGCTTCATGACCTTGGCAAAGCTGCCGACCATGAAATGGAAGGCTCACACGTGATGATTGGTGCCGATTTGGCTAAGAAATATAAAGAAGGTCAGGAAGTGCTCCACGCAATTATGGCACATCACGGCGACGTTGAAGCAAACACCTTGGTTGCTGTAATTGTACAAGCAGCCGATGCAATTTCAGCTGCCCGCCCCGGTGCACGTCGCGAAAACATTGAATCTTACATTAAGCGTCTTGAAAAGCTCGAAGAAATTGCCAACTCCTTTGAAGGCGTTGAACGTTCCTTCGCAATTCAAGCAGGTCGTGAAATCAGAATCATGGTAAAACCTGAGGATGTGAAAGACGACGGCATCACAATGGTGGCAAGAGACATCGTCAAGAAGATCGAAAGCGAACTTGAATATCCCGGTCAGATTAAGGTTAATGTCATTCGCGAAACTCGCGCCATTGAATATGCAAAATAAAGTGAATCTTAAGGCTGCAGCTTAGCTGTAGCCTTATTTTTTAGAAAAATGCAGCTTTTGAGGAACTTATTTCCTGATTGTTCGTCTATAGCAGTATAGAATCCATATTCTAACGATAAAGGAGGACTTTTTCATGAAAAAATTGTTGTGTTTGGTGCTTTCCACCCTGATGATGTGGGTCTGCATGCTTCCCGTTGCAGGCGATCAACACGAAGCCGAATCGGCAGAAAGGCTCATGCTCATCGCAAAAGAAAAACTGTCGATTGATGACAATGTTTTTGAATTTCAGAATTACTCCTTACATACAACCGATCATGGAAACAACTATCGGTTTTACTGGGTATCAAAAGATAAAAATGCCGACCAAAGCATCTACGCCACGCTTTCAGAAGATGGCATTATTACCGGCTATTCCTATTATAAACCAAAGAACACAGACAAACTGTCCTTTGCTACCTATGGCACAGACGATGCAATCAAAGCCGCTGGTGACTTTATTACCTCCATTGATGCTGAAAAATTCAGCCAAACCAAGGTGACAGATACGAGCAGACAATATGACGGTTCTTATCAAATTACCTTTGAGCGAGTGAAAAACGATATTCCTGTCATAGGAAACGCACTCTATTGCACCGTCGACTGCGATACCCTGGAAATTATGCAATATACCTCCTCCTGGAGTGAGGTGACGTTCCCCGACTCGGCCCCCATATCCTTAGAAGAAGGACAGCAAGCATTTTGTGACAAGCTGGGGCATCAACTGTTTTACCAGGTGCAAAGCACAAACTATGAAAATAGCGCAAAGCTCATCTATCGCAGCCGCTATGACGAAGACCTTTATATTGACGCCGTCAGCGGCGAGGTGGTATCGTATGATGAGCTCAATGATTTATACTACGATTCGACCGCTCGAAATGAAGCTGCAAAAGACAGTGCTTCTGGCGGAATGGTCACTCTCTCCCCCTCTGAGCGTGCCGCCGTTGAGCAAATCGGCAACATGATTTCCGCCGCTGAAGCCGACCGCATTGTCCGGAGCATTGATGAATTTTCTGTTGGCACGGAACTGGAACAAGAGAGTTATGATATTCAGCGCATTGAAAACGGCGATTACATCATAAATCTGTATTACCACGCTGAAACAGAAACCAAAAGCCAATATGCCTATGTGTCTCTTCATGCCGAAACCGGGCAAATCACAAGCTACTATTATCACGAATATGACGCGGATGACGCAAAGCAGAAAACGGAAACCAAAAAAATTGCAGCTGATGAGTTAAAGCGCAAGGCAGATGCCTTCTTAAATAAATATTATGCCGAAGAAATGGCAAACATGGTTGAAAAATCATATTTTGACTCTGCCCTGCAGGAAAATTCCTTCCGCTATCTGAGGACGGAAGATGGCATTCCGGTTTATAACAACGGTGCTTATGTGCAATATGATGCACAAACAGGCAAACTGACTTCCTTCACCCTGAACTGGACAAAGGTTGACTTTCCGTCTGCTGCCATGGTGCAATCTCTTGAGGCTGCCAACCGCGCCGCTATGGAAAAAGGCAATTTTGCACTACGATATATGGTTATTCCCAACGGTGAGGATGGCTTAACCGCCACATTGCTCTATGGTTTGGCTGAAAATCCCATTTTAGATGCTGTAACCTTAAGTGCGTTAGATTATCGGCTGCGCCCCGCTCAAGAAGAAGCGCCTGCAGAATATACCGACATTGAAGGTCATTACGCAAAAGATGCCATTGTAAAGCTTGCAGAATATGATATTTTCCTTCCCGCAGTGGAAAACGGTCAACTTTGCCCCGATTCTTGCATTTCACAAAAGAATTATTTTCTGCTTCTTGACCGCATGCTTTGGAACGGACGCCATGCTGCCGATATCGATGAGCTGTTTCAATATTTAATTCGCCTCAACATTCTGACAGCAGAGGAAGTGAATCCGCAAGCACCTGTCAAGCGAATAGATGGCATCCGTTGGCTTTTAAACGCACTGAATTACGGCGAATTTGTGAAAATTCCCAATATTTTCCGCAATCCTTTTGGTGATGTGGAAGAAGGAGATGTTGGCGTGGCAGCTGTTGCCTGGGGCCTTGGATTGGTAAAGGGCGATAACGGCCAATTCTATCCAAACGATTACCTTCGCCGTGCTGACGCGCTACTGATTATCTATAACTACATGAACAACAAAGGGTGATTGAATGAAACCGCCACTTCTCAAAGGAATCCCGCTTGCGCAACGCAATTGGGTGGATATAAACCCCTGTGATTTGGGTCAGGAACGCTGCTTGCCCGGACATAGCTATGGTCCGGCAATCCGCAACAACTACTTGATTCACTATGTTGTCAGCGGTAAGGGCACCTTTTATCATAACGGGCATGCCCATCCGGTGAAAGCGGGAGAAATTTTTGTTATCTTCCCGCGGGAGGTAACGACCTATGCAGCTGACCAAAACGACCCGTGGCACTATATTTGGATTGGTTTTACCGGCACACTGGCTGAGCGACTTGCCTCTCTCCCCACACGGGTTTGTTCTTATAGCGCCAACACGTTTTTTGAAATGATGCACGCCGAGAACCTGACAGGTACGCGTGAGGAATTCGTGACTGCAAAAATCTTTGAAATGATGTCTGTTCTTTTTGAGGGTCAAAAGAAAGTCACCCATTATGAGCAACAGGTGTTAAACTATGTGAACGCAAATTATATGAATCCCATCACCGTAGATAGTATTTCAGCTTATTTCAACTTAGACAGACGCTATCTATCCAAACTGTTTAAAAATCGGATGGGAATCACACTGTCTGACTACCTGATTCAAACCAGACTGCAGCACGCTGCTCTTCTTCTGGCAGATGGCTACTCCGTTAATAATGCAGCTGCCATGGCGGGCTATCATGATCCATTTAATTTCTCAAAAATGTTTAAAAAAAACTACGGTATTTCGCCAACAGAATACCGTAAAAGACATATGCAGAATAAATAACAATTCGGGCTGCTCTCTTTGTAGAGCAGCCTATTTTGTTTGGTATAGGACAATCTTTGGGCGCATAAGATGGGTAATGACACTGATTTGAAAGGATGTATCACAATGAAACGAATTATGGCGTTATGTCTTTCTTTTTTCCTATTATTCAGCTTTTGCGCTACTGCAGAAGAAACTGCCGTAGAAACCCAATCCGTCATCAACATCACCGCACCGGCAGCCATTTTAATTGAAGCCGGCACCGGTCAAGTGCTATTTGAAAAAAATAGCCACGACCGCCGTCCGCCTGCCTCTGTCACCAAAATTATGACGATGCTTCTCACCATGGAAGCCATTGACAGCGGTCAGATTGCCTTAGAGGACATGGTGCGCTGTTCAGAGCTTGCTGCCTCCATGGGCGGCTCGCAGGTATATTTAGAACCCGGCGAGGAAATGAGCGTGCGCGATATGTTAAAGGCTGTAGCCGTTGCTTCCGGCAACGATGCCGCCGTGGCTCTGGCGGAGCACATTGCCGGCAGCATGGAGGGCTTTGTGGCAAAAATGAATGAGCGCGCACAAGCTTTAGGCATGCACGATACTCACTTTGTGAACTGCAACGGTTTAGACGACCCCGAACATTTAACCAGTGCCTATGACATTGCATTGATGAGTCGCGAACTGGTGAAGCATCCTTTAATTTTAGAATTTACCGGCATCTGGATGGATAACCTCAGGGACGGTGCCTTTGGTCTCGTGAACACAAATAAGTTGATTCGCTTTTATGAAGGGGCAAACGGACTAAAAACCGGCTCAACCAGCGTGGCAAAATATTGCCTTTCTGCCTCAGCCGTTCGTGATGGCATGAATCTCATTGCCGTTATTATGGGGGCAGACTCTTCAAAAGACCGCTTTGGAGACGCCAGCAAATTGCTCGACTATGGTTTTGCAAACTTTGCCATCGCCGGCTCACTGCTGACAGAAGAAGAATTACCGCAGATTGCCGTTGTAAAAGGAATCCAAGCGCAAGTTGAAACAAAGGTCTCAGATGATTTTCATGTTTTAGTCAGCAAATCAAAACTGGGTAGCATTGAAAAACAAATTACCCTGCCTGAAGTCTTGGAAGCCCCCGTCCGCACAGGTGACGTCGTCGGCAGTGTTGAATTTATCATTGACGGTAACCGCGTGGGCGGTACTGATATCATCGCAAAAACCGACGCACCGCGCATCAGTCCCTTTGGTATGTTGAAAAAACTGACAAAACAGCTGCTCTTTGGTAATCAAGAGCAAACAGCCTCCGAATTAGTCGCATAAAAATGCCTCCTGCATAATTTTTCTTTGTTGGGTAAAGGTAATAGCAAAGAATATAATATGCAGGAGGATTTATTATGTATCAGGTTCACAGAAAGCGAAAAAGCGTGTGGTTTTATCTATTACTGTTTGTCTGCGCCTTCGCCGTTGGACTTCTCGTTGGCTATGTCAGCATACGTTTTTTCAAACAGCCACAAAATGAGGAGGTCATCCCCCCTGTGATTATGGCTGAAGCGGAACCTTCCGCATCCCCGCATCGCGCTGCCTCTGCTACTCTCATAACAGAAGATTTGCCTAAGGAAAACCCAAGGTCGGAGCAGCAATACTTTATTATCGAAGAAGATGAGGTCGTGCGAGTCTACAATGTTGACGAGAACGGCTCGAAGCGTTTCAGTCATAATGTTTCTATCGAAACGGACTCTCTGCGTCCTGACGACAAGAAATTATTCAAAGACGGCATTTACGTTGCCACGCGTGAAGAACTGCTGTCTCTGATTGAAGATTTCAGTTCCTGACGGACATGATAAATTGAGAAGAAACTGTTGAAAAAAGTCAAAAAATGCGATACAATAAAAGTATCATTTTTATTTCGGAGCGTTGTATCGTGAAAAAATTGTTTTGTTTTTTGTGTGTATTACTTTGTGTGGCTTCTCCGGTCTCTGCAGCAAGCTACGATTTACTCTACCCCATTCAAAATGGGTATGCCCGGGCGGTAACAGACCTGAAATGGGGTCTTTTAAATGAGGATTTATCCGAGGCTATACCCATGACCTGGGATTATATTGGTGAGCTTTCTGAAAACCGTCGTTTAGTTAAAAAACAAGAGCTTTACGGCTTTTTGGATGAACGAAACCGAGAAATTATCACCCCTGCTTACACTCAGGCAGGAAACTTTGCAGAGGGGCTTTGCTGCGTAAAAAACAGCGAGGACCTGTGGGGTTATATTGATGCTGCCGGCAATCTGGTCATTCCCTTTATGTATGAAGATGCCAACGACTTTTCCTGTGGCAGAGCTTTGGTAAAAATCCAGGGTCTCTACGGCTATATTGACAGCACCAATCAGCTTGTGATTCCCGCCACATATCAAGAAGCTTATTCCTTTTATGATGACCGCGCCTGTATTGGCACCAATGATGGCTATGGCTATATTGACGCAAGTGGCGAAGTTGTCATTCCGGCAATCTATGAACTTGCGTTTGACTTTTGGAACGGCATAGCCGTTGTGAAAGACGGCGGTTACGGCCTGATTGATACAAACGGCGACTATCTCCTTGTCCCCACGCACGGTCAGCTATCTCTTAACACGGCAGAGGGATTCGTGAAGGAAACGCAAGGCGGCAAAACGACGATTATTGATTATCAGGGCGTAAAATGGTCAAAGCCCTATGACATTGTAGGCGATTTTTCAGAGGGTCTTTGCCCCGTTAAAACCGGGGGTAGCTACGGATACATAGATAATCGCATGGAGCTTGTCATTCCTGCCGAATGGGAATATGCCGGTGCTTTTTCCGAAGGTTTTGCTCCTGTAGGACGTGATGGCTTATATGGCTATATCGACACAAATGGAAACCTGGTGACAGAGCTGATATATACAGATATCGGCAAGGTTTCTGCCGGCTATGGCAGTGTTCAGACAGATGAGGGAGACTGGCAGTTTATCAAGCCAACCCCATTTGAATCTGCCTTTTCCGACAAGCTGGATAACCACTCTCTTTTGCTTCGTATAGGTGATAACATCATGCACACACCCGAAGGAGAGGTTGTGCTGGATGCAGCACCCATTCTATATGAGGGACACACTATGCTGCCCATTCGCCAGGTGGTAGAAGCCATTGGCGGCACAGTGGACTGGAATGCAGAAAAACAGGAAGTTACTGCACGCTACAATCTGCATGTTGTTTCCATGAATTTAGGACAGTCCGCCGCCTTCGTAAGCGGAAGATTTACGATTTTAGATCAGGCACCCATGCTCTATCACGAGCGTACTTTAGTGCCCCTTCGCTTTGCGGTAGAGTCTTTAGGCTGCGAAGTCGACTGGGAGCCGACAACGCAAGAAATTTTGATTACATATCCCTAAAAAAACACCCCCAAAGCCTTGACAGAAAGCGGCAAAACAACTATACTATTAATAGCTTGATTTTTCGTAGAAGGAGTTGATCCACTATGTCAATTTTAGTAACCGGTGGTGCCGGCTTTATCGGTTCCCACACCTGTGTTGAGCTGTTAGAAAACGGCTATGATATTGTTGTTTTAGATAACTTTATTAATTCTAAACCCGAGTCATTAAAGCGTATTAAACAAATCACCAACAAAGACTTTAAGTTCTATGAAGCCGACCTACTGGACAAAAACGCTTTAGAAACCATTTTCAGTGAAAATACCATTGATGCCGTGATTCACTTTGCAGGCCTGAAGGCCGTTGGCGAATCCGTGCAAAAGCCTCTTTGGTATTATCATAATAATATTACAGGCACGCTGTTACTTTGTGAAACCATGGCAAAGCATAACGTGAAAAAAATGGTATTCAGTTCTTCTGCCACAGTCTATGGTAACCCCAAAACAGTACCCATTCGGGAGGATTTCCCCCTGTCTACCACAAATCCCTATGGCAGCACAAAGCTGATGATTGAAAACATTCTCCGCGACCTTTATGTGGCTGATAACACCTGGAGCATTGCGTTGCTTAGATATTTTAACCCCATCGGCGCTCATGAATCCGGCCTCATTGGTGAAGACCCCAACGGTATTCCCAATAACCTGATGCCCTACATAGCTCAGGTTGCTGCCGGAAAGCTTGAAAAGCTCAGCGTTTTTGGTAATGACTATCCCACACCCGATGGTACAGGTGTCCGTGACTATATCCATGTTGTGGACTTATCTCGTGGTCATTTAAAGGCAGTAGAGCGCGTTATGAATACCACCGGTGTTGACGCTTATAACTTAGGCACAGGCCATGGATACAGCGTTTTGAACATGATAAAGGCGTTTTCTGAAGTAAACGGTGTAACTGTGAACTATCAAATTGCACCTCGTCGCCCCGGCGATATTGCACAATGCTACGCTGATCCCAAAAAGGCAAAAGAGCTCTTAGGCTGGGAAGCAGAATATGATTTAGAAAAAATGTGCCGCGATGCATGGAACTTCATGGTGCAAAACCCCAATGGATTATAAAGCGAACATAAAAAAAGGACAGTTCATTTTGAACTGTCCTTTTTAATTTGTTTTTATCGCATACTGTCTAACAAGCGTTTCGCGTTAGAATACATAATGTCTTCCACATCGCGATCACTGAGCTTTAAGTCCACCGCAACACGCTTTAAAGCACGGATTTGTTCATAAATCATCAGCGTCACGTCTGTCTCGTCCGTTTCACGCATGTGAGGTTCGCCCTCTACGTTACCGTAAAGGCCACGAGGTACAACATTGTAATAGACACCTTCTTCATCGGTAACACGATACATACGCATGATGGCAATCGGCAGGTCAGAACCGAAAATCAGGCGTTTCGGTCCCACAGCCTCAATGCAGGCGCGAATGGCATCGTCGCAAACGTTTGCGGTAAAGTCAAAATACATGTTCTTGGTTTTGCCCAAAATATCAAAGGCATTGCCAATATCCTGTTTTGAATAAGCGCGACCGATATGAGCCACAATTAACTTCACATTAGGATATTTTTCCTCAATTTCCATGAGCTGCGCAATGTTTACAGGGTCTTTTAGGCGACCATCACGGGCGATGTGTAGCATTACAATCCAGCCATTTTTGTTTGCCACTTCCCAATGGGAATGCGGTACAAAGTCAAAAATGCGGATTTCCTTTGTAGGAATGTAAGGCGAGCAGTTAGAAAGATAGGGCTTTAAGCCTAAAAATCCACCTGCTTTTACCTTTTCCTCCAACTCATCAGCCGGCATATCATAAGACGTTCTGTATAAGGTTGGAAAACCGTGATTGCGACCTTCTTCGCAAACATAATTGTTCACAATGTCGAGATCGCACAAACAACCGCCAAACACTAAGGGAATTACCTTATTGTCGGGAAATAAGGTTTTATATGCGTCAATCAGGTGTTCTGCTGTCATTTCATCAGCAACCAAATCGGTCCAGGTCGAACCACCATTATGGGCTCCCCAGAAGGGAAAATCCGCTTTGTTGATATGCGTGTGGAAATCAATAAAGGTTTCAGGTAAAAAGTTCTTTAACTCTTTTTCATAAACCTGACGGTCATAGTCTGTTACCTGTAAGTTAAACACAGTTAGTTCCTCCCCTGTTTCATTTTAGCAAAAGCATCTGCTTCATCAGCATAAATGCCCGCACCAATACCGGCTAAAGCCGCAGCACCCACGCTACCGGCATAAGCACCGTGAATAACTGTTACGTCTAAGCCGCAAATATCGTGAATCAGCTTGTGCCACATAGGATCGCCCGAAGGACCGCCCACCATAACGGCAGAAGTCGCATGCACGCCCACCGCAGCCAGATTGTCCAGCTTCTCTTTCAGCAAATATACCGTACCCTCCATAATGGCTCTGGCAATTTGCTCTTTGGAATAGCTTAAAATTTTTGCATCATCCGGCTCGTCATAAGGACAAATGGAAAGTCTACCGGCACCGGGCTCACAAGCTGATGCCAAAGACGATAAAATTGAAAAGGCCTTATCGGATGAATCAATATAACGGCTGATATACAACCAAATACGCTCAGATACTGATGCTACAGACACCATTGTGCCCCAGCAGCCGCCCTTAGGGGCTAAGAATGGGTCGATGAGCAATTCAGCATCGGCTGCCTTGTCACGATCCTTGATAGGGAAAAATCCCACCCAGGAGGTACCACAGGACAGCAACACTTCACCTTCATTGAAAACACCAACGCCGCGTGCCGCTGACGGATGGTCAAAGCTACCGAGCACAACCGGTGTGCCGGCAGACAAGTTGCAAACCTCTGCCATTTCCTCTGTGATGCCGCCTAAAACCCCACCACAGGGCATAATCGGCGGTACTTTGCTTTCATCAATGCCTAAGGTTTCTAATAAATCTGACATATAGGCACCCTTTTGCTGGTCAATCAAATAAAATGGTGTTCCGGCAGAGGTACTAATGCCCCACTTACCGGTAAGCGCATAGTATAAATACTCTGTGCTCATGCACACCTGACCGCAACGAGATAGCAACTCCGGCTGATGCTTTTTAATATAGCAGAGCTGCGACAAGGGGAACGTGTGAGGGTTAAACGGCCAACCCATTTTACGGTACATGGCGTTTGTATCCATTTCTCCCAAAACTTCATGAGCTTCGTTCTGAACACGACAGTCCTGCCAGTTAATGATGGCTGTTGCAGGCTCCATGTTTTCATCTAACACCACTAAATTGCCGCTGGCAGAAGACGCACACAAAGCCAGCACCTCACCACCGTCTGCCGCATCTGCTAACTGACGGATGGCTGAAAGGCAGGCAGACAGAAAATTCTGCGCCGAAACCTCTAAGGCTGCTTCGCTTGGCTTTTCGTAGTCAAAGGCTTCACGGGCTGTGTGCTGAATCACACCCTCTGTGCTGATTAAAACACCTTTAATAGAAGATGTACCAATGTCTAAACCAATCAGATATTGCACGTGACTCTCTCCTTATTCACCCATAACCATAACCTGAACAGTTCTCTGTCTGGCACGGGTATTATCAAAGTCAATAAAATGAATGAAGCCGAATTCGCCTAAATCCATTTCGCCATTTTCAATGACGATGGTTTCGCTTCTGCCAATGATGGAAGAACGCAGATGTGCATCGGTATTGTGGCAGCCCCAAGCATCTTCATCGTGCTCCTCGGCAAACTTCAGCGCCTTAGGACCCGGATGGAGATACATGCCCTCATAGCGGCATTCGGGAATGATTTTTTCCATGACATTCACCAAATCCTGCTGCAGGGTTTCAAGACCGGTCATAGACATGTCAAAAGCACATTCCTGTGTGATAACACAGCAGGTGGTGTGATGGGAATAAACAACAGCAATACCTTCTTTAATGCCGGATTTCTTCACGATTTCCTTTGCCTTAGCGGTTACATCATGAAAGGTATAGGCACGGTCTTTGGACTGTACTTTAAAAGATTCTCTGTAAATCATTTATTTTGCCTCCTGTTTTTTAAGGTCATCTGCCGCACGGCGAGTAGCAGCAATCATTTCATCAATCATAGCCAAGGGATCTTCTGCATTCATGATGCCGGAAGCAGCGCCGGCTGCTTCAGAACCTGCCATAATGAAATCATATACCTGCTGACCGTTGGTAATGCCGGCAGCCTGTTCAATTAAAATGTCCGGATCAATCTTTCTGATTTCGCGGATAACTTCCATAACATAACCCATATCGCTGACACCACCGCCGGCACCGCCGATAAGTTCGGAGGGTTCGGGATTAATAATGTCAGGATGCAGTTCTGCAATAGCACGTGTTTCAGCCACAGAATCAGCACAAGCAAACACCAGCATGTCAAGCTCGTTGGCTCGGTCAATGGTTGCCTTAATCTGAGGCAGGCTCATGGGCTTTTCACAATGGTTAACGACAACGCCCTCTGCACCGGCTGCTTTTAAAGCTTCGGGCAGAATATCTGCCATGCCACGACCGGGACGCAGAGTATCCATATAAGGAGCCAGCACAATGAGGTGCTTGGTATTTTCTACCACACGTCTGATTTCAACAGCCGGGCAGATAAATAAAACATCAATGTCATACTTTTCTGCTGCTTTATCAGCGGCTAAAGCATATTCTAAAACCGTATCACCATAGATATAGTTCTTTGTACCTATTTCAAAATAAGGAGTTCTGATTTTTCTTTTCATAATGGCACCTCTTATCTCTTCAGCTGCAGGTCATAATGAACGTCATATGCCTTTTCTTCATCGGTGAACTTGTGCAGTGTGTTAATCACTTCACCGTTGTTCCACTTTCTGTCGCCTACATCCTCAGTGGTACCCATAACGGTAACGTTAAGCTGTCTGCGGCGTGCACGAACGTGATCCCAGTCAATGAAGTAGATGTGAGCGAACTCACCACCATCTAAAACGCCGTCTTTAATGGTCATGGTTTCGCTTCTGCCAAAGAATACGCTGCGCAGGTGACCATCGGTGTTCATGCTGGTGAAGTCGCCGGGTTCGTCAACATAGCGGCCAAACTGTGCGTGAATCGGACCGGGATGACGATACTGGTGCTCTTCTGCAAAGTCAGGAATCATCTTTCTCATGATGTCTAAGAGATCATGCTGCAGATATTCTAAGTCAAAAGAATCAATGTCATGTGAGCATTCCTGAATCATAACTGAACAGGTGGTGTGATGAGATGCGATACATACGGTACCATTTTTAATGCCGGATGCTTCTACAATCTCAATAATTTCTTTGGATACGTCGTGGAAGGTAGGAATCCAGCCTCTTGACTGCAGTTCCAGTTCCTTTTGGAAAATTTTGAATTCCATGGTGCATTCTCCTTTTATATGTATTTTTATAAACAACGTTAGGGGTTTATTTCTTGTTCAGACGTTCTCCCACAGCGCCACCCGGATGAATCAGGGCAAACTGCTCATTCTGATAATCGGTCTCTTCAATGAGAGCCGCCTGCAGAGCGTGGAAAATCATGCAAAGAGCTGTGGTTGAGGTTGTTCCCTGTGCATTATACTTATCCGTTTCGCGAGTAACAAATTGCTTTAACACAACATCAGCATCTTTTGCCAAGGGGGATTCTAAATTTTCAGTTACAGTGATAATCTTAACACCTTTTTGCTTACAAATGCTCACAATCGGTAATAGTTCCGCTGTTTTTCCGCCACGGGAAGCAAGCACAATCACATCACCTTCCTGCAAAAAGCCGGTAGCACCGTGAATGGCTTCAGCCGGTGAAATGAAGCGTGCGGGACGCTCGATACAGCACAAAAGATGCGCCAAATGCTGGCAAATAATACCGCTATGACCGCAACCGGAGGTGCCGATTCTCTCTGCACCCTGCAACAATTTGACAGCTTTTGAAAAAGCCTCGTCATCAAAATATTCGAGCATTTTTCCAATGCAATCCTGCTCAATGAGATAGGCCTCTTTGGCAGCCTTTAAAGAAGCTTCCTTAATACTCAAAACAAATCTCTCCTTTTTTAAAAAAATCGTGTCCCAATAGGAGAACAAAAACGCGTGCTTACGCCGTACGCAGTCCACCTCTCCTACCATATGTCATTGTATTATATCTCGTAGTATTTTGTCAATAGCATGACAAAAAATGAAGACTCAATATCATTTTGAATGTATGCGTTTTGTACAGATTTCTACCGATTATGCATTTACAAGGAATTTGAAAACTGTTATGATTCAGCTAACAGATAGAAAATGGGAGTGATAGAATGGAAGCAAAAGTTCTGGCATATTTAGACGCTCATAAGGAAGAGCTGTTTAATCTCCTGTCAGAGATGCTGAAAATTGATACACAAAACTATACCACCTATGGTTTAGAAGAAGCCGGACAGAATTTTTTTGCCGACTACTGTCATGAGCATGGGTTTGAAACGGATTGGTATTGTCCCGACGACGTACCAGGTCTTGTGGATCATCCCGGTTATTTGGAAGGTCGTAATACCGACAAGCGTCCTAACGTGACTGCTATTTTGCCGGGTAAAACAGGCAAGCATAAAATTACGTTGGCGGCGCATATGGACACCATGCCCATCGGTCGAGAAGAAGATTGGACTGTGCCGGCGTTGGGTGGTGTGATAAAGGATAATAAAATCTTTGGCAGAGGCTCCAGCGATGATAAATATGGCATTGCGGCATCCATTTTAGCCCTTCGTGCCATCAAAGAATGTGGTATTGAGTTAGAAGATGATGTATATGTTACGTCTTATGTAGACGAAGAAATGGGCGGCGGAAACGGAGCCCTGGCAACTGCACTGAAATACCCTTCTGATGTATATATTAACTTAGACGGCGGCAGTATGGAGGTTTGGCCCTATGCCGTTGGCGGATTCTGCGGCGTCGCTTCGCTGCATAAAGAAGAAACAATTTCTTCTGCATCATCCGTATTCCAAGGCTTAAAGCTTGTGGTTGAAGCCTTTGATGCCTTTGGCGAAAAGCGTTTTGCTGAGCTGAGAAACAGCGATATCTTCCGCGGAACCGACATCGAAGCTGATGCCTACCGCTTAACAGGCGCATCAAACGGCCACGAGGGTATTGATTTGAATAAAGCAGAAATGACCTTTTCTACCTACACGCTGCTGGCACAGGAACAGCTTGACAAGGAATTTGATGAGCTGAGCGCATATTTAGATGCCGAGCTCAAAAAAATGGGTCTGGTGTTTGACGGCATTCAAAAGGTTTCCCGTTTCTTCCACCCCATTCATCCTGAATCCATTCCCGAAGATGCGCTTTTGTTCGGCTCACTTTTAGAACAAACAAAGGGCTCCCCTGTTAAATACGCCGGCGGCTGTTTGTCTGATTTATCGGTACTGTATCAATACGGCGGCGGCGTTGCCTTTAACACGGGCTTGTTCAAAGGTTTTGCCGATTACGGCGGTCCTCATCAGCCTGATGAATATGTGGATTGTGATGAGTTCTTGGCCATCACCAAGGCCTTGGCTCTGTATTTAATAAAAAAATCATATAAAGGAGAGTAAAAAATGAAAGAATTTGATTTCAAGCCGGCTCACTGGCTGCCCTGCAGCGACGACGTTGAAATGTTAGAACGCGTTCGCAACATCAAACGTGAGGACATGGAATATACCAATGAAAACGGATATTCCGTTAAGGTCGTTTTAGACCCTGTTCAGCATTTAGCTATGGACCTGTTCTATAGAATTGCAGAAAGTGACAAAAACGACACCCCCTTAACCATCGTATGCCCCAACCAGTGGCCCGAGACTTATTCTGCTGTGGCAAACATGATTAACAAATATCGCATCAACTGCCGTAACCTGAATGCTTTTGCAATGGATGAATGGGCAGATGAAGATGGTAACGTTGCACCTCTGACCTACGGTGCCGGTCTGGGCTATTCCTTTATGAATCATTTTTACATGAACATCGACCCCGACCTGCGTCCCCCGGTAGAACAGTGGCATGTTTTCACCAATGACAACATCTATGACTATTCCAACATCATTGAAGAAGTTGGTGGCGGCGGTGCTGACGTGGTTTATTCTGCAACCGGTTGGCCCGGACACACCGCATTCATCGACCCCAGAACTGAAGAATTCAAGGCTGATTCTATGGAAGAATTCTTAAAGCTGGGCTCCAGACTGGTGACTGAAACACCGCTGACCATTTGCGAGAACTCTCTGTTTGCTCCCATGGGTGCTTCCGGTGACGTTTGGGCTGTTCCGCCTAAGGCTGCTACCATTGGTCCTCGTGATATTGCCAACGCAAGAGACCATTTTGAAGTGCACAACTTTGTCAATCCCGGTGGAGACTCCTGGCAGCGCATGATTTCCAGAATTCAGCTCTACGGACCGATTTCTATGGAATGTCCCGCTTCCATCACACGTCTCTTTAAGGGTGAATGCTACGTTTCAGAAGCCATTGCAAAACCCTTCGGCTCCTGGACCTGCGGCATCAAAAACGCTGATCTGTAAACCGATTAAACAAGAAAATGTATATGCCGAGTGTTCTAACGAACACTCGGCAGTTTTTTACCTTGTGGCAGGTGCACTTTTGATTGATTCAAGAAGATCACTTGAAAAAACAACAATTTTTCAGTATAATAATTGCTGAGGTGATTGTATGAAAAAATTTAAAACACCATCTATTCCCCCAACAACCAATAAATGTATTCGCTTTCCAAATGATATAATTGATAAGGTAGAAAAATCAATCGAAGGTACAAATTGCACGTTTACAGCTTTTGTTGTGGAAGCTGTAAGAGTTGCACTGGAAAACATTGAAGAAGAACAATAATTGTTTTTTACAATGGCAAAAGGTCGTAGCAAATCGCTACGACCTTTTTATGCTTATGCCTCAATGCTTTTTTCTTATATTCTTTTTTTCAAATACACCATATCCACAAGCTGTTTGCCACACTCAAAAATGGGATGGTCGTAATTGTCAACAAAAAAGTTCTGTTTCACATGAGAACGGGTAAAGCCACACTTTTCATAAAACGGAACTGTCAAAGGGCTGTCACCTGTTCCCACCTGCAAAACAGAAAACCGCTCGCTATATATGCTTGCCACATGGTCAATCATCTGCCTTGCATAACCCTTGCGCTGAAAATCCGGCGCTGTGGCAAGGTTTTTAATTTCTAAAACTCCATCGTCCTCGTCCGTTACAACACAAACGGCTATCACCGAATCCTCTTGCAGAACATACATATCTCCACGGTCTAAATATAAATCAATCATACTCTCTTGCTCATCAGCAAGCAACAATAAATCAAGATATTTCTTTTTATTTTCCTTCACTTGGATGATTGCCACGGTGCAACGCCGCCTCCAAAAATTTTATCATAATCACTGAAATTAAAAGAATAGTCTACCGAGTTTTCCTTAAATTCTGAAATAGTCATCCCCATGGTGGATTTAAAAAGCCGGGAAAGATAGTTGCCGTCTGTGATACCGACCTCTTTGGCCGCTTCTTTTAACGTCATTTGAGCATCCACAATGAGCGACGCCACTTTACGCATTTTCATCAAATTCACATAGGAGATGATGGACATATCATTCTTTTTGCGAAACAGTTGATTTAAATAATTGGGATTTTTACCGGTACATTCTGCCAAATCAGCCAACGTAATTTTTTTATCTAAATTGTGATGGATATATTTTTTGATTCGGCCGTCTAACACATCGGTAATGCCACCGGATTTAGGACGCGTGGAAATCTCCTCTGTTGCAGCACGGGCAATATCACACAAAAGCCGTGCCACCATAGCACCGCACCAAGTGTGACTGATGGAATCGCCCTTTTGGTATTCCTGAATGATTTGACGTAGGGTTTGATGCAATGACTCCGTCTGAGCACAATACGGAAGGCAAACAGGCACCCGAAGCCTATCGCTTTGCATTAGAGTCGACTCATCAACCAACACTGATTCAGCATCAACCATTGCAGAAACCGTATAGTGGATATGCGATGTGTTTTCCAAAGAGCGCAAGGACATTTCATATTTACGGGGCATAATTAAAAAGCTTTTTTCTTCTACGGTAAAGGTTTTGCCGAGCATCTCTACCTCCACCGCACCTGCCTCAATGTAGGCAATTTCAATATTCGGCACCATAGGTTGGAATATTACCCGATAATTCGGACAGGAATAGATATGCGCAAAAACCACTTCAGGAACCGTTTTTAAGCTAATGATGTTATAGAGCATGGACTTCACCCCTTTAAAGCCGTAAAACGATTATTCTTCTTGTTTCAACTCCCCTGTGCGCTCTGAAATAATGTAGCGAGGTCTTTGCTTAATTTCCATATAAATTTTTCCGATATATTCTCCCACAACGCCCAGACTCAAAAGCTGTACACCGGAAACCAGGCACAAAATACAAGTGGTTGAAGCCCAACCGGAAACGGTTTGTTCTAAAAGATAGGCAATCAAAATCCACAAAATGCCGATGACACTTAAAAAGGACACGATAAATCCTAAAGTTGCAATGATTCTTAAAGGTTTAATGGAAAGACTGGTGATGCCATCAATGGCAAGTGCCAGCATTTTTGATAAGGGATAGTGTGACTCACCTGCGATGCGTTCATTACGGGCATAGGTTACAACTGTGCTCTTAAAGCCAACTAAAGGGAACATACCACGCAAAAAGAGATTAACCTCCTTAAAATCAGCAAACGCCTTGAGCACACGACTGCTTGTTAAACGGTAATCCGCATGATTATAGACGCTTTCAACACCCATAACCTTTAAAATTTTATAAAAGGACTGCGCCGTGAAGCGCTTGAAGAATGTATCCGTGCTGCGGTCTGACCGAACACCATATACTACATCACTGCCTTTTGCATATTCATCCACCATCTGCTCCATTGCCGTGATGTCGTCCTGACCGTCACAGTCAATGCTGATGGCAATATCGCACCGGTCCTTCACTTCCATCAGACCGGCTAACACAGCATTTTGATGGCCTCTGTTGCGGCTTTGAGAAATACCACAGAAGCAGGAATCGCTCTCGGATAACTGCATGATGATTTCCCATGTTTTATCCTTTGAGCCATCGTTGACAAATAAAATACGGCTCTCGGCACTAATTTTCTGCTTAGAAATCAAGTCCTGCAGTTCATTTTTAAACATGGGAGCTGTAATCGGCAGAACTGCCTGCTCATTATAACAAGGAATAACAACATACAAAATTGGCAACTTTTCCATTTTCTTTCTCCTTTACTATAGTTTTATTTCGAAAAGCACATATAAACTCTCCTGTATTGAGAAAAAACTACAGTTTGATAACAACTGTAGTTTTATGGAGCTGGAGATGGGACTTGAACCCACGACCTGCTGATTACGAATCAGCTGCGCTACCAACTGTGCCACTCCAGCATATGTAATTGAAACATACATATTATACTATGACCGCTACATTTTGTCAAGAGAGGATTCCCGTTTTTCTCGAAATTTATCTTCGTTAGTGAAAAAAGCGAGAGAAACAAAAACCGCTCCTGAAGGAACGGTCAACAAACAATATGTCATTTTGGAAAATACCCCTAAAAAGAGGCATACCGACGTTGCTTTGGCGACAACATCGGCACGGTTCATGGTACTATATGAAAGGGGGGGGTGACAAAACTATAAATCTATCCACTACTATTTTACACCATGTATTTAAATTTGTAAATACTTTTTTTATATATTTCAAAATTACATTCAATTGGTTGTATATTGTTACACCTGACAATCAATATAACCATAAAAGAAGCTGTCGCAACTGCTGCGACAGCTTCCCAACTTTACTTCATCTTAGAATCCCATACCGCCACCGGGCATACCGCCTGCGGGCATTGCCGGTTCGGGCTCAGGCTTATTAGCCACAACGCTTTCGGTTGTCAGAACCATAGAAGCGATGCTGGATGCATTCTGCAATGCAGAACGTGTTACCTTTGTGGGGTCAACAATACCGGCCTTTAACATGTCAACATATTCACCGGTCAGAGCATTAAAGCCAATCTTATCTTCGCTCTGCTTCAGCTTTTCAACGATAACAGAGCCTTCCATACCAGCGTTAAACACAATCTGGCGAACAGGTTCTTCCAATGCTTTCAGCACAATGGAAGCACCGGTCTTTTCATCGCCGGAGAGAGTTTCAATTAAAGCTTCAACAGCCTTGATGGCGTTGATATAAGAAGTACCGCCGCCGGCAACAATACCTTCTTCAACTGCAGCGCGGGTAGCAGCCAAAGCGTCTTCGATGCGCAGCTTCTTTTCTTTCATTTCGGTTTCAGTTGCAGCACCAACCTTGATAACAGCTACACCGCCGGAAAGCTTAGCCAAACGTTCCTGCAGCTTTTCTCTGTCGAAATCAGAGGTGGTTTCTTCAATCTGAGCCTTAATCTGTCCGATGCGGCTCTGGATGTCGTCCACGTTGCCAGCACCGTCAACAATGATGGTGTTTTCTTTCTGAATCTTAATCTGGCGAGCCTGACCCAACTGTTCTAAGGTGGTGTCCTTCAACTCAAGACCCAGTTCTTCAGAAATCACTTCACCACCGGTTAAAATAGCGATGTCCTTCAGCATTTCCTTTCTTCTATCGCCAAAGCCGGGAGCTTTCACAGCGATACAGGTAAAGGTGCCACGGAGCTTGTTGACAAGCAGAGTTGCCAAAGCTTCGCCTTCAACATCTTCAGCGATGATCACCAGCTTCTTACCCTGCTGAACAATCTGCTCTAAGCACGGCAGAATTTCCTGAATGTTAGAAATTTTCTTATCAGTAATCAAAATGTAAGCATCATCTAAAATAGCTTCCATTTTTTCAGTATCAGTTACCATATAGGGAGAAATGTAGCCTCTGTCAAACTGCATACCTTCAACCACTTCGGAATAGGTTTCTGCAGTTTTGGACTCTTCAACAGTGATAACACCGTCGTTAGATACCTTTTCCATTGCTTCTGCAATCAGTTCACCAACTTTTTCATCAGCAGCAGAAATAGAAGCAACACGAGCAATATCGTCCTTGCCGTTTACCTTTGCGCTGGACTTAACAATATAGTCAACAGCAGCATCAACCGCACTGGAGATACCCTTTCTGATAATCATGGGATTTGCGCCGGCAGCTACGTTCTTTAAACCTTCACGGATTAAAGCCTGAGCCAGAACCGTTGCAGTGGTGGTACCGTCACCAGCAACATCGTTTGTTTTGGTTGCAACTTCTTTTACCAGCTGAGCGCCCATGTTTTCAAAAGCGTCTTCCAGTTCAACCTCTTTTGCAATGGTCACACCATCATTGGTGATTAAGGGTGCGCCAAACTTCTTATCTAAAACAACATTTCTGCCTTTGGGACCTAAGGTTACCTTAACGGTATCAGCCAGCTTGTTAACGCCGGCCTCTAAGGCCTTTCTTGCTTCTTCGCCGAATTTAATTTCCTTTGCCATATCCTTGCTCCTCCTTTAATTACTCAACAATAGCCAGTACATCGCTCTGTTTTAAGATGGTGTACTCTACATCGTCAAACTTAATCTCTGTGCCTGCATATTTGCTGGTGATAACCTTATCGCCAACCTTCAGCTCCATTTTAACTTCTTTACCGTCAACCATGCCGCCGGGGCCAACTGCAACGATTTCAGCCATTTGGGGCTTTTCTTTTGCAGCAGCCGTTAAAATGATACCGCTTTTGGTGGTTTCTTCAGCTTCAACCATTTTAATCACAACTCTGTCGCCTAAGGGTTTAATGTTCATGATGAGTCCTCCTTGTTATATAAAACAAATTTTAAACAAATTGTTAGCACTCTTTTGTGTTGAGTGCTAATCATAGGTATATATTACTCAATATTTCACATTTTGGCAAATATTATGCCGTGTCATTTTTTAAAATTATTCTTTGTTTGCTCTTATTTTCTCGATTTTTCTCTAAATTTCTTTAAGTTTCTAAAAGTTGATAATTTTTAGGTCCTCTGTTATACTAAGATACAGGACAAAATATTGAGAGAATGAGTGGATTTGCATGGATTTTGACGTATTGGTCATCGGCGGTGGTGCTGCCGGCATGATTGCTGCCGGAACGGCTGCTTCATATGGCGCTCGTGTAGCGCTTCTTGAAAAAAATGAAAAACTGGGAAAAAAGCTGTTCATCACCGGCAAAGGGCGGTGCAACGTTACGAATGCTGCACCCATTTCCGAGTTTATGGAACAAATTCCCGGCAACGGTCGATTTTTATACAGCGCCTTTTCTTCTTTTAATAATGAAGACGTTCGCATGCTACTCCAAAACCACGGTGTTGAAACCAAGGTTGAACGTGGGGGCAGGGTGTTTCCTGTCAGCGACAAATCCTCTGACGTAATTCGTGCCTTTTCAGCGTATGCTCAGTATAGTCAGGCTGTTCACTTAAATACAAAGGTAACAGAACTATGCACTGAGAATGGCTCTGTTCGTGGCCTAAGGCTTTCAGATGGCAAAATGCTTACCGCCCCGTGCATTATCGTTGCCACCGGTGGCATCAGCTATCCGCAAACAGGTTCCGATGGTGACGGCTATCGCTTTGCGCGTTCTGTGGGACATAGCATGATAGAGCCGAAAGCTTCTTTAGTGCCGTTGGAAACCGTAGAAGATTGGCCAAAGGATGCCATGGGGCTTTCCCTTAAAAATGTGCGACTGACCGCACTGAACCAAGATCAGAAGGTGCTGTTCTCATCAGAGGGTGAATTGCTCTTTTCTCATTTTGGTGTCACAGGCCCCTTGGTGCTTTCTGCAAGTGCCCATATGCGTGACTATGCAAAAAATCGCTATCAGCTTGTGATTGACCTAAAACCCGCGCTTTCGTCTGAGCAGCTTGACAATCGTATTTTGCGGGATTTTGCAACAGAAACCAACAAAGATTTCATCAACAGCTTAGATAAATTACTGCCCAAAAAGTTGATTCCTGTCATTGTGTCACTCTCCACAATTAATCCCCGAAAAAAAGTGAATGAAATCACCAAGGAAGAACGCTTACGTCTGGTGAACTTATTGAAAAATCTGTCCCTTTCTGTTAAGCGTCCTCGTCCCATTGCTGAAGCCATCATCACAGCAGGGGGCATTAACACAAAAGAAATTTCTCCTAAAACCATGGAATCGCGCCTGGTGAAGGGACTCTATTTCGCCGGCGAGGTGATTGACATAGACGCCTACACCGGCGGTTATAATTTGCAAATTGCTTTTTCTACCGGCTATCTGGCAGGAAAAAGCGCCGCCGAGGCTGTTCTCGGCTACACTTTGTAAGAAAGGATATGCATCTATGACGTTCGTTGAAACAAAGCAGGAACAGGAACGCGCTGTGTTAGCCGGTGTGCATACCGGCAGCGGCGACCCTTTAAAAGATACCACCGATGAATCAATGGCAGAGCTTGCAAGATTGGCAGAAACCGCCGGCGCCATCACGGTTGGCACATTGGTGCAGAATCGTCCCAGTCCTGAAAATGCCACCTATTTAGGCGAAGGCAAGGTGGAAGAGCTCTCTGCCGCCTGTCAATCTCTTGATGCAAGCCTGGTTATTTTTGATAGCGAACTTTCCCCCATTCAGTTAAAAAATTTAGAAAAAGAGCTGAAGCTTCGCGTCATTGACCGCAGTATGTTGATTTTAGATATATTCGCCCGCCACGCCCTATCGCGAGAAGGTAAAATTCAGGTAGAGCTGGCGCAGCTTCGCTACATGTTGCCGCGCCTGACCGGCATCGGCACCCAGCTTTCCCGATTAGGCGCCGGTATCGGTACCCGTGGCCCCGGTGAAACAAGATTGGAGACCGACCGCCGACATATTCGCCGCCGCATTCATCACTTGCAAGAGGCACTCTCTGAGGTGCGAAAGCATCGGGAGCTGCTGCGCGCCGGCCGGAAGAATGACAAGGCAATTACCGTGGCACTGGCAGGCTACACCAATGCGGGAAAATCTACTTTATTAAATATATTAACCGGCGCAGAGGTATATGCCGAAGACAAACTCTTTGCTACCTTAGACCCAACAGTTCGGGGCTTTTCCTTAGAAGACGGCAGACAGATTTTGCTCATTGATACGGTTGGCTTTATTCGCAAGCTGCCGCATCATTTAATTGAAGCTTTTAAATCCACCTTAGAAGAAATATCTCTTGCCGATGTCATCATTCATGTGGCAGACGGCTCCAGTCCGGAATATCTGCAACACATTCAGGTTGTCAGCAGCATTCTAACAGAATTAGGCGCCGGCGATAAGCCAGTGGTTTTGGCATTTAACAAAGCAGACGCTTTGACGCCCGACACAGAGCTGCCTACACAGCTTCCCGGCATCGAACGAATTGTATCCATCAGTGCCAAAACCGGTGAAGGATTGTCCTCACTCGTTGATGCCGTTGCTGATGTTGCACCCGGTAAAAAACAAGCGGTTTATTTAAAAATCCCCTTCGCGCAAGGGGCGTTGCTTTCAGAATTGCATGACAACCATCCCATTTTAAGTGAAGAATATGAAGCAGACGGCACAAAGGTGCAGGTACTGCTGGATGCCAAGGATTATAACCGATTAAAAGCCTTTATGACAGAATAAGGAGCACACCCATGAATCAGGACTACAGAACCATCAAGCAAGCCGGTCGGGCAGAACACATCGAAAAAAAATCCCGGTTTATTGCTACGGCACGTCCCGTGCAAACCGAGGAGCAGGCGCCTAGCTTTATTGCAGAAATGCGCAAGGAATTTTCCGACGCAACCCACAATACCTATGCTTATATCATCCGCGAAAATAATATTGCCCGTTTTTCGGACGACGGTGAACCCGGCGGCACAGCAGGCATGCCCATGATGGAGGTTTTAAAGCAGGAAAAACTCACGGATGTGGCCGTGGTTGTGACCCGATATTTCGGTGGTATTTTGCTGGGTGCGGGTGGTTTGGTTCGGGCTTATTCCAAGGGTGCAAAAATCGGCGTTGACGCCGGAAAAATTTCGGTCATGACCTATTGCGGCGAAATACAGATTACGGTTAGCTATGACCTCTACGGCAAGCTACAATATCTGTTGGAGCAAAGCGGCCGAAAGATTGAACATGCTGATTTTGGTGCTGACGTCACCGTAACATTATTTGTTCCCGAAGCAGACATTCAGCCTTTAGAGAAACAAGTGGTTGAAGCAACAAACGGAAAAGCCGCGTTTTCTGTTATAAGTATGGGACATCGACTGATGGATGTATAAAAAAACGATCTTGGTTTTATATACAAAAGAGCTGTTGCACAATGTGCAACAGCTCTTTTATTATCGCTTTGTTATTTTACTTTTACACCATTAACAACGTTCTGTTCAATTTTAATAGTCATATCTGACTTAAATGAATCCAGAAGCGCGTTGTATTTATCCTGCGAAAGCTGACTCTTAATGGCTGAAACGGCATTGTCATAATCTGTACCTGAGGTGGGCAATGCATACTTCTTAATAATATGCCAGCCATATGAGGTTTCAACCAACTCAGAAACATCACCTACTGCCATAGCAAAAGAAGCTTCTTCAAATTCTGCTACCATAGCACCCTTGGTAAAGGTATAGCCTTCGGGGGTTTCTGTCATACCCGGGTCTTCGCCATACTCAGCAACTAATGTATCGAAATTAGAACCGGCCTTTGCTTTTGCAAGCACTTCCTCAGCCAGTGCTTTCTTTTCTGCTAAAAATGCTTCATTAGAAGCATCAGTTGCTTCGCCTTCTGCAGTTGCCTGCTCCTCAGGAGTGTTACCGATTAAAACGTGCTTAACATGAACATATTCTTGTTCATAAGCAGTCTGCACTTCTTCATCTGTGGGCATTACACTGTCAGCGTCATTTGCTGCAACATCTTCATAAAAAGCCATTGCCAGTGCTGCTTTATCCTGCAGGTCAAGCAGCTGACTCTTACTAAGACCGGTAACAGACAGCAATGCATCCAAATTAGCCTTTGTTTCTCTATCGTTGCTATTAACAAACTCACGATTTTGCTTAAGCAGCTCTTCAGAAGCACTAAGACCCTTTTCCTCAGCCTTGATGCACGCAATTTCAATTCTAAGCATTTCTTCAAGGGCACGATTCTTTGCCGCTTCGCTGGCTTTTACGCCGTCAATTTCAGCATCCCAAAAGCCTGCTGAATCAGTTGTGCCGGATTCCTGCAGCATCAGAGCCTTCACGCTCTCTAAATAATACATAAACTCTGCTTTCATTAAAACGCGGTCATTGACTGTGGCAATTTCTCTTGAAATCTGCAGTTTACCGCAACCGGCAAAGCTCAATGCCAGGCAGCATACGCATGCCAAGACAACAAGTTTTTTCATTGTTTTCACCATCAACACTCCTTCTCCGTCCGTTTTTTGCAGCCGGAATATATTTTTTCAATATGATTTCATATATTTCTTTTTAATTATACACTATTTCGCTTCTTGTTGCAAGTCTTTCAAGGCTTGTAACAAACTTTTAATACAAGACACCACTGCTTTTTTATCCGACTCTGTCATACGGTAGGCAAAATACGGCTTTTGTCCGGCCGAAAGGAGAATTTTCCCCTGATATTTCCCAATGAGTGCCGCAATCACAGCAGGGTCAAAGCTCTCTTTAAAATAGCACAGCACGCTGCCATCCCGCAGGGTAACCTGAGAAATGCCTGTTTCCTTTGCAAGTGCCTTGGCCTGTGCCGCAAGCAACAAATTCTCCACACAGGCAGGATATTCCCCAAAGCGGTCAATGAGTTCATCGGTCACCTCTCTGCTATCAGCTTCTGACTGCACTGCCCCGATTTTTTTATAAAACTCAAGCCGCAACCGATGACTGCGAATATAGGTTGCCGGAATGTAAGCATCGGCTTCAAAGTCCAGCTGCGGCTCCCAATCCTCTTGCACGGTGGGAAGCCCCTGCAGCTCGTTGACGCACTCTTCCAGCAAGCGGCAATACATATCATAGCCCACAGTTTCCATGTGTCCATGCTGCTCAGCACCCAAAAGATTACCGGCACCGCGTATTTCTAAGTCTCGCATGGCAATTTTAAAGCCTGAGCCAAACTCTGTAAATTCACGAATGGCAGAAAGTCGCTTCACCGCTTCTTCACGCAGGGCTTTATCACGCCGATAGGTCAAATAGCAATAAGCACGGCGATTGCTGCGCCCTACCCGTCCTCTGAGCTGATAGAGCTGAGAAAGCCCCAAACGGTCGGCATCTTCAATAATCATGGTATTCACGTTTTGAATATCCAGCCCCGTTTCAATGATGGTGGTGCAGACCAAAATGTCAATTTCACCCTCTTGCATTAGCATCATCACGTCTTCCAATTCTTCAGGGTCCATCTGACCATGGGCATAGCGAATCCGCGCATCGGGCAACTCCTTGGAGAGCCTTCGGGCACAGGCAGAAATGCTTTGGGTCTGATTATGAAGATAATAGACCTGCCCCCCGCGGGATAGCTCTTTTTTAATGGCATCCAGCACAATCACAGGATTATATTCCACCACATACGTTGAAACCGGATACCGATCCTGTGGTGGCTCAGATAACAAGCTCATGTCTTTAATATGCACCATAGACATGTGCAATGTGCGGGGAATGGGCGTGGCTGACAGGGTCAGCACGTCTACATTATTTTTCATTTCTTTAATCCGTTCCTTATGACGCACACCGAAACGCTGCTCCTCGTCAATGACCAGCAGTCCCAAATCCCGAAACTCTACATCCTGTCCGAGCAACCTGTGGGTGCCAATAATAATATCTGTCTCGCCGGTTTTCAGCCGCTTTAAAATGGCGGTCTGCTCCTTGGCAGAAATCAGTCGCGAAATCAATTCCACACGAACGGGAAAGTCCTTCATTCTGCGCTTAAAGGTATTAAAATGCTGCAAAGCAAGGACTGTGGTGGGAGCAAGATATGCCACCTGCTTGGAATCCTGCACCGCCTTAAAGGCAGCCCGAATGGCCACCTCGGTTTTGCCGTAGCCCACATCGCCGCAAATCAGTCGGTCCATGGGCTGCTCGCTTTCCATGTCTGCCTTAACCTCGGCGATGGCAGAAAGCTGATCTTCCGTTTCTTCATAGGGAAAATGGTCTTCAAACTCTTTTTGCCAGGTTGTATCCTCTGAAAAGGCATAGCCCCGGGAGGCCTGCCTAGCAGCATAGAGCTGAATCAGGCCTTGTGCCAGCTCCATGGTGGACTGCTTGACCTTGGCCTTTTGCCGTGAAAAATCGGCACCGCCCATTTTTGAAAGCCGCACCCGTGCCTCTTTGCCGATATATTTTTGCAACAAATCCAGCTGGTCGCAGGGAACATAGAGATAATCCGTTCCTGCATACTGAATTTTTAAATAGTCCTTATAGTGCCCGTCTACTTCCAGCGTATCTAAGCCCACATATTGACCAATGCCGTGGGTGTTATGCACCACATAATCTCCAATATCCAAATCATCAAAGCTTTTGAGCTGATTGCCCTTTGCCACCTTCTTTCGGCGACTGCGGCGGGACTCTCTTCCAAAAACCTCTCCCTCAGAAAGCACGACTAAACCGCACTTAGGATAGGAAAAGCCCCTTTTGAGGGTGCCCTCTAAAATCAAAACCTGACCGGCAGATGCATCATCAGGATTTTTCGATAAAAAGACAGGAAAATCCTGCTCGGAAAGTTCTCTGTGCAAAGCCTCACTTTGCAATGCCGTTGCCGCAACTAGCACCACGGCACTTTTCTCATCAAGCCAGTTCTTCACATCGGCATATAAAAGCTCACGTCTGCCGGAATAGGTATTCATGCCATAGCTCGTCAGATTGAGGCTTGCCTTGGGATGATAATCCCTGACAGATTGTGGCAGGGTGAAAAGCCCCACAAAGGGATGCTTCAAAAGAGCCGAAACAACGGTTTCGTAATCGTGAATATACTCTGGCTCTGCCTCCTGAATAACACCCTTTTCCAAAAGTGCTGAAACCGTTTCTCCAATATCCCACAAATAGCCCTCTGCGCGTTCACGAATGCGCTCTGGCTCATTGAAAAAGACCAAAGCATTTTCCGCTATATAATCTGCCACACAGGCTTTTTCTTTGCTAATTCCCAACTGCTCGCGGGCTGCTTCAATCCGCACAGAATCAAGCCGCTGCACCGAGGTTTGCATAATGGGGTCAAATTCACGGATGGAATCAATATCATCACCAAAAAATTCAATTCGATAGGGATTTTCAGCTGCCGGCGGATAAATATCCACAATGCCGCCCCGGGCAGAGAATTGTCCTTTCGATTCCACCATTTCCTCCCTGACATAGCCCATTTCAGAAAGCTGCGCCAAAAGCTCTGCAGAGGAATAGCTACCGCCATCATCTAAGGTAATCATGGAGCTTTTAAAGGCTGAAAAATCTGCGGCATATTGAAGCAGCGCATCAACACCTAAAACCAAAACGGCAGAGCTTCCTGCTTCTGCCAGCCGTCCCAAAGCTGTTAACCGCTGGGCCTCAAGCTCGTTGCTTTTTGCATCAACTTTATAATATTCAATTTCCTTTGAGGGATAATAAACGGCATCCTTTCCTAAAAAGAAGCCGATGTCCTCACAAAATCGCTTGGCTGTATAGTCGCTGTCGCAAACCACCATGGCACCGCACTGTTTTTGGGCGCAAAAAGACGCGGTCAGATGTGCTTTTGACTGCTCTGTCAGCCCTGTGACCGACAAAGGAAAAAGCTGCTGCCCGAACACCTGATTCAGCTCCTGCCACTCCTGCTTAGTCGACAGAATTCTTTCAAACAATACCATCACCTGTTTATTTCATTCCGTTATATTGATTCATGGCGCTTTGCACGCCCCTTTTCATGATTGTCTCCACCATGGCAGGCACTTCGTCAACTGTTTTTGCCATGATTTTAATCTGTTCATCCGAAAACTTACCCAAAACCCAATCTGCCAAATCATATTCAGGCGGTTTTTTGCCAACGCCTAAACGAATGCGGGGAAAGGCATCACTTCCCACATGATATAAAATTGACTTGAGACCGTTATGCCCACCATCAGAGCCCTTGGGACGGATTCTGACTCTGCCCTCATCTAAATTCACATCGTCACAAATGACAATGAGATTCTCCGGTGGAATTTTGTAAAACCGCAAAATCTCTCCGGCACTTTCCCCCGAAAGATTCACATAGGTCTGCGGCTTAACCAAAAGCACCTTTTCGCCGCCTCGCTGTCCTTCGCCAATCAGTGCCTTGTGCTTGATTTTATGAATCGTAATCCCCCAGCTGGCAGCCAAAAAATCCAAGCTGATAAAACCAATGTTATGCCTTGTATTATCATATTGTTTGCCGGGGTTTCCGATGCCTAAAATAACGTACATATTATGCCTCCGATTTTCTTCGTAAAAGTGTCACTGCCACGCCGTCGCCCACCGGCAACACCGTGGTGAAAAACCGACTGTCCGAACATAAAAAATCCAAATAGTCGCGCATGGCGCGAACGCCGGTTCTGTGCTTGTGAGCCGGTTCTCCCGGAGCGGCTGTTCTGCCGCCATATAAAACATTATCCGTCACAATGAGTCCACCTTCTGCGGTTTTGGGCAGCACAAGCTCAAAATAGCGCATGCTGGCACCTTTTGCCGCATCAATAAAAACCATGTCAAAGGTGCCATCTAAGGTTTCAATCACCTCTTCGGCATCGCCGCAAATGGGCTTGACCTTCTCTAAGGCACCATATTGCCGCAGGTTGCTTCTCGCTTCTAAAAAACGCTCCTCATCTTTTTCAATGGTCACAATCTGCGCGCTTTTCCCAGAGCCGTTATAGAGCATCAGTGCCGAATATCCTACAGCTGTGCCCACCTCTAAGATCCGCTTGGGTTTTTTCAGGGCAGCCAACAGATATAAAAGACGCGCCGTCTGCCGTACTGCCACCGGTACATTGTTCTTTCTGGCTTCTGCCTCCAGTTCTTGTAAAAAAGCATCCTCCGGAGGCTGCAATTCATTTAAAAATTCCTCAATATAAGGATATGTAATTTGATTATCCATATGCTTTCCTCACGCTTCGCTCAGCCACATGGGCAGGGCAGAATAACGCTTTTCTTCAAAATCATTGTCAATCATGGTACTGGCTGCACTTTTAAGACCCACAAGCACCACCAGCCGCACAGCGCGGGTCACTGCTGTATATAAAAGATTCCGCGTCATCAGCTTGGGCACACCGTGAAACACCGGCATCACAACTGCCGGAAATTCGCTTCCCTGGCTTTTATGCACCGTCACAGCATAGGCATGCTCCAATTCTTCAAGCATAGCCGTTTTATAAATGGCACGGCGTTCCCCGTCAAACACGACCACAATCTGGTCAGGCTCCACACTTTCAATCATGCCGATGTCGCCGTTATAAACGCCAATGCCCTCTAACTTTCCGTCAACCGTTTCCCAAGGCAGGTCATAATTATTTTTAATCTGCATCACCTTATCGCCCTCGCGCAGCGTCCGCAGGGTACTCACGCGCTCATGGCGTCCCTTTTTTGCAGGATTTAAAACCGCTTGCAGCTCTTTATTTAACTGGTTTACACCCACTGCCGTTTTCTTCATGGGCGAAATCACCTGAATATCCCGCAGGGGGTCTAAGCCATAGGCGCTCGGAAGTCGCTTGCTCACAAGCTCTGCCAGAACCTTCGAAATTTGTTCTGCATCCGGCACCTGCACAAAGAAAAAGTCTTGATCTTTTTGGTTATAGATCGGTTCCTCGCCGCGATTAATGCGATGGGCATTGACCACAATCATGCTTTCCTCTGCCTGACGAAATACCGTATCAAGCCGCACCACAGGCACACGGCCCGATTCAATCATGTTCCGCAGGGCATCACCGGCGCCCACCGGCGGCAGCTGGTCTGAATCTCCCACCAAGATAAGCCGTGCTCCGGGTTTTAAGGCTTCTGTTAACGCTTCTAACAAGAGCACATCTGCCATGCTGGCTTCATCCACAATCACCACGTCTTCTGTGAGCTGATCTGCCTCGTTCTTAGCAAAGTTGCGCAACAAGCTATCGTCCTCTGAAAAGCCCACCTCTAACAGACGATGAATGGTTTTGGCCTCTTTACCTGCAAGCTGACTCATACGTTTCGCCGCACGACCCGTGGGAGCACACAGCGCAATTTTCTTTTTTTGTCTGGTAAAGGCCGCCAATAAAAAGCGAATCACCGTTGTTTTGCCGGTGCCGGGACCACCCGTGATGATGGAAACCCCAGCTGTCATGCCAATTTCCACAGCCTGCCGCTGTAGGGGTGCTAAGGTGATGTTTTGCTCTTTCTCTAATGCAGCAATTTCCTCTTCCATGGCCTTTAACTGCTTAAAATCGGCTTCCTTGCTGTTTTGAGAAAGTGCAAGAATGCGTTTGCCCAGCTCATGCTCAGCATAAAACAGTTCCGGCAGAAAAATCCCTTCTTCATCCCTCACCGGCTGAGAAATCAAAAGTCCAGCCGCCAAAAGAGACACTACAGCATTTTCTACCAATAAAGGGTCTGCGCCCAAGAGATTGGCGGCACTGTGAATGAGCAAGGTGCGGGGTAAATAGGTGTGTCCGCCGGAAAACGCATTAAAGGTCAGGGTATGCTTCACACCGGCACGCAAGCGGTTCTCGTCTTCTGATGAAACACCCAAGCTTTTAGCAACGCTATCCGCCGTTTTAAAGCTGATGCCCGAAACACGCTCGCACATTAAATAGGGATTTTCCTCCAATCGGCTGACTGCCCGACTGCCGAAATGTTCATAAATCTTCATGGCAAAGGTTGTGGAAACGCCATGCTTTTGCATGAACATAATGAGCTTCTCTAAATCCTTCGTTTCCAAGTAAGCGCGCTGAATTTCAAAGGCACGCTTCAAGCTAATGCCCTTAATTTCTGCCAGCCGCTCCGGCGTATCTTCCATAATACGCAAGGTATCAGCACCAAAGCGCTGCACCATTTTTTCTGCGGTTGCACGACGCACTCCGGCAATAATTCCGGACGCCAAAAAGCCCAGTATTTCATTTTCACCCCCGGGCTCTGGACGCACAAAACCGGTCATTTTCAGTTGCTTGCCGTAACTGGGGTGATGATACCAGCCACCCATAACCGTCAGCGTTTCGCCGGGATTCACAAAGGGAAGCGTGCCTGTGCAGGTAATCACTTCTTTTTCCTCTGTGAGCAGTTCAAAAATACTGTAGCCGTTTTCTTTATTAAAATAGATGACTTCCGTCACCGAACCTGTAAATTTCAGGGGTTCTTCCATGTAAATTCCTCCAAAACCGCCGAAATTTCTTCCTCTTTTGTGGGGTCAACCCAATGATAGCGCACATCACGCCGAAACCATGTGAGCTGCCGCTTTGCATAATGCCGTGTGGCTGTTTTAATGGCTTCGATGCACGCCTCACGACTGATGACGCCATCTAAATAATCAAATACTTCTTTATAGCCAATGCCTTGCATGGACTGCATGTCCTTTGTTAAACCCATATTGCGTAGAGATTCTGCCTCAGAAAACAATCCCTGCTCCACCATAATATCCACACGCTCACCGATACGTTGATACAACAATTCGCGCTTGGGGCAAAGGGCAATCATGAAAGACGAAAAGGGCGACGGCATTCTTCGGGAACGCTCATTTTGCTGCGTTAGAGTTAAACCAGTTGTCTCAAACAATTCCAGTGCCCGAACCACACGTTTTGTGTTGTTGGGGTGAATGTTGGCCGCTGCCTCAGGGTCGATGGACCGGAGGCGTTCATATAAAGGCATGATGCCCTGCTCCTCTGCTTCCCGAAGCAGCCTTTGGCGTACATCAGGATTTGGGGACGCCTCGGTAAATTCAATGTTATCGACCAAAGAGGATATATAAAGCCCCGTGCCCCCTGCCACAATGGGGAGCCTCTTACGAGACAAAATATCTGCAATCACCCTTTTAGCCTCTTTGACCCACTCTGCCACCGAAAAAGGCTGAAAAGGCGAAACAAAATCAATCAAATGATGGGGAATCCCCTGCATTTCGTGAGCGGTCG
Organism: Clostridia bacterium; assembly: GCA_045595795.1. Classification (GTDB taxonomy): domain Bacteria; phylum Bacillota; class Clostridia; order UBA1381; family UBA9506; genus UMGS755. Next base: position 70,787 of record JAZOBC010000024.1, read on the forward strand.
GCTTAGCACTGGCAATGTTCATATGCCGGTATATCTGCATAGAATCTGCCGATATCACTTCACCATTATATTGCTGAGCCAAGCGAACAGCAAGACCTGTTTTACCGCTGGCTGTGGGTCCTGCCACCACCATAATCTGAGACATAACATCCTCCGTCAGACAATTCTTTTAAACTGTTTTTCAATAAATCCTCGGGTCATCGCCACTGTAATAGGTCGTCCGTGAGGACAGGTATTCACCGGACCCAATGCAAAAACCGCATCTAACAGAGTGCGGATTTCTGCTTCCTTTAGCTTGTTACCTGCCTTAACCGCACTTTTGCAGGCAATGGTATATAAGGCGCGCTGGGTTGCCTGCGCCCGGGCATCTTTTCGTTGTTCGCCCAAATGCCCCAGCACCTCAAGAAACAGCGCCTTTAAAGCTTCTTCTTCCAGCGCTTCCGGTGCACCACGCAAAATAATGGTTCGGTCACCAAATGGTTCTGCCAAAAAGCCCATTTCTGAAAGCGTTTCCTCATGTTCAATAAACAGACTTTCTTCTGTGGCCGTCAAGCGCAATGTAACCGGTAGCAGAAGCATTTGCGACTGCACGCTGCGACCTTCAAAGTCCTTAACCAAGGCTTCATAGCGCAGTCGTTCATGCGCTGCGTGCTGATCAATCATCAGCATCTCGCCATCTTTTTCTACAATGATATATGTATCAAAAATCTGACCGCAAACGCGGTAAGAGGGAATTTTGCAAGTCACTTCTGCTTCCTGCACAATTGCCTGTATCGTCTCTTCCTTAGCCTTAATCGGTTCCGGCTGCATAGACACCGGTTCCTTTGAAGCAACCGGCTCTGGTTTTTGTGACACCGTCGGTTTAGCAAGAGTTTCTGTCACCGGTGCTGCCACCTTTGGTGTTGCAGGCTTTTCCGGTTGTCTAAACGAAATTTTTGTCTGTCCGCCGCTTTTTTCTGTCAATCCGCGCCAAACAAAAGGAGAGCTTTCCTCTTTTCTCACCGATGCCGCCTCTTGCATCACCACCGTTTTGCCTGCACTTACAGATGGTCGGCGCACCTCAGCTCGAATGGTCGGAATTGGTTCTTCCGGCTGAGCATCTAAGGTAACAGCCGGAATTTCCTTTTTCTGATACAATGCATTTTTTGCTGCCCAATAGGTGCAGTGATACACCGCTTTTTCATCGGCAAACTTGGCCTCCAATTTGGTGGGATG